>JAGANE010000244.1 GCA_017624395.1 Clostridia bacterium | reverse complement strand
GCCGTAACCGAGGTCAAGGACGGATCGATTGAATTTCAGGGCGTCAGCTTTAAGTATTCCGAGAACGCGCAAAAATTTGCGCTTGCCGATATTGATCTTCGCATCGAGTCGGGCATGACCGTCGGTATCATTGGCGGAACGGGATCCAGCAAATCCTCGCTGGTACAGCTGATCCCGCGGCTCTACGACGTGACCGAGGGCTGTGTCAAGGTTGGCGGCGTTGACGTGCGCGCGTATGACGTTGCCGCCCTGCGTGACTCGGTGGCAATGGTGCTGCAAAAGAACCTTTTGTTTTCGGGAACGATCCGCGAGAACCTGCAGTGGGGTAAGGCGGACGCCACCGACGAGGAGATCCGTGAGGCATGCCGCCTTGCGCAAGCCGACGATTTTGTCATGTCCTTCCCCGACGGCTACGATACCAAGATCGAGCAGGGAGGCACCAACGTCTCGGGCGGACAAAAGCAACGCCTTTGCATTGCGCGTGCCCTCTTGAAAAAGCCCAAGATCCTCATTTTGGATGACTCGACCAGTGCCGTGGATACCAAGACCGATGCCTTGATCCGTGCAGGCTTTGCTTCCTATATTCCCGAGACTACTAAGATCATCATCGCACAGCGTATCTCCTCGGTGGAGAATGCCGATCTGATCCTTGTGATGGAAAACGGAAGAATTTCCGATATGGGCAAGCATGAGGAGCTTTTGCAAAAGAGCGAGATCTACCGTGAGGTATATGAGCAACAAACAAACGGAGGTGATGGCGATGAAGCGGCAGAATGATCCCAAAAACGCACCCGTCGGCGCGCCGATGGGACGTCCCAAGCTCAAAACGGGCGTGCTGAAGCGTCTGTTGAAAATGCTGGTTCAATTTTACCCCGTCCTCATCCCCTTGACGGTGGTGTGCATTCTCTTTACCGCCATTGCATCGGCAATCCCCGCCGTCTTTTTGCAAAGGGTGACCGAGCTGATCGAAACCTGGCAGGAGATCGCTGTGACGCAGCAGCTTTCTGCAGCGGATGCATGGGCGCAGGCAAGCGCTGAGATCCTCCCGCAGATCCTGTTCTTAGCCGTGATGTACGTCATTTCCTTGGTGACCATTACGCTGGATACCCAATTGACCGCGTATATCACGCAGGGATTTCTTTGCAAGATGCGCCGCACGATGTTTGATCGGATGCAAAATCTTCCCATCAAATATTTTGATACGCACAAGCACGGCGACATCATGAGCTATTATACCAATGACATTGATACGCTGCGTCAGCTTGTGGCGCAATCGATCCCCACCATGATCCGCGCATCGATCGTCGTGTTGAGCGTGCTGTTTATCATGTTCTATTACAGCATCTGGCTGACGCTCCTGCTTTTTGTGGGCGTGCTGTTTATGATGCTGGTGACCAAAAAGGTGGGCGGAGGATCTGCAAAATATTTCCTGCGTCTGCAAAAATCGGTGGCAAGGCTTGAGGGCTTTGTGCAGGAGATGATGAACGGTCAAAAGGTGGTCAAGGTGTTTAACCACGAGGACGCGGCAGTCCGCGATTTTACCGAGATCAACGAAGCGCTCTTTGAGGAAAGCTACCGTGCCAATGCCAACGCCAATATGTTAGGTCCGATCCTGATGAACATCGGTAACGTGATGTACGTGATCGTGGCAATGGTAGGCGGCTTGATCCTGGTCACGGGCGTGCCCAATTTCAGCCTTTCGGGCTTGCCGTTTGGTGTGGATATCATCGTGCCGTTCCTTTCCATGACCAAGCAGTTTACGGGAAACATCAATCAGGTCTCGCAGCAGATCAACTCCATCGTTATGGGTATGGCGGGTGCCGAACGTATCTTTGAGCTGATGGATCAGGTGCCCGAGGTGGATGACGGCTACGTGACGCTGGTCAACGCCAAGCTTTCCCCCGACGGTACCATTACCGAGACCGCCGAGCATACGGGACATTGGGCTTGGAAGCATCCGCACAGCGCAGACGGATCGGTCACTTATACGCTCTTGGAGGGTGACGTGCGCATGGTGGAGGTTGATTTTGCCTACGAGGAAGGCAAAAACGTGCTTCACGACGTTACGCTTTACGCCGAGCCGGGTCAAAAGGTGGCGTTTGTTGGCGCAACGGGCGCAGGCAAGACCACCATCACCAATCTGATCAACCGCTTTTATGATATTGCCGACGGCAAGGTGCGCTATGACGGTATCAATATCAACAAGATCAAAAAATCCGACCTTCGCCGCTCGCTCGGCATCGTCCTGCAGGAGACCAATCTCTTTACGGGTACGGTGATGGATAATATCCGCTACGGTAAGCTGGACGCCACCGACGAGGAGTGTATCCGCGCGGCAAGGCTTGCGGGAGCCGACGACTTTATCACGCGTCTGCCCAAGGGCTACGAAACCGAGCTGACCAACAACGGTGCCAATCTCTCACAGGGACAACGACAGCTGATCGCCATTGCGCGTGCCGCCGTTGCCGATCCGCCCGTGATGATCCTTGACGAGGCAACCTCGTCCATCGATACCCGTACCGAGGCAATCGTGCAAAAGGGTATGGATGCCTTGATGAAGGGAAGAACCGTTTTTGTGATCGCGCATCGTCTTTCCACGGTGCGAAACTCCGACGTGATCATGGTTCTGGACCACGGCCGTATCATTGAACGCGGCGACCATCAGCACCTCATTGACCAAAAGGGTCAGTACTATCAGCTCTATACGGGTGCGTTTGAGCTGGAGTGAGAATATAAAAATTTTTGCAG
>JAGANE010000243.1 GCA_017624395.1 Clostridia bacterium | reverse complement strand
TGGAGCGTGTCTGCCGTGAATACGCTGATCTGGTTGCCATTGGAACGATTGCCGACGTGATGCCCGTGATTGACGAAAATCGCTTGATTGTTACGTTGGGACTTCACCTCTTGGAAAATACCCGTCGCCACGGCTTGCGCGCATTGATCGAGGCGGCAACGGGAAGTAAGCAGGGCGAGGGAAGCAAGTACGTCAAAAAAAGAAAGATCAATTCCGGCTTTGTCGGTTTTACCGTGGCGCCCCGTATGAACGCGGCGGGACGTGTCAGTGATGCGTCAATTGCCGTGGAGCTTTTACTTGCGGAGGATGCTAAAAAGGCAGAGATCCTTGCGGAACGGCTTTGTGAATTGAACACAACGAGACAAACCGAGGAAAACCGTATCGCCGAGGAAGCGTATAAAAAGATTGAGCAAACGCTGAACAAGGATGACCGCGTGATCGTGATTGATGACGATGGCTGGCAGCAGGGAATTATCGGAATCGTTTCTTCTCGGATCACCGAGCGCTATGGGCTGCCCTCCATTCTGATTTCCTTTGACGGATCCACGCAGGGAACCCCCTTACAGACCGACGTCGGAAAGGGCTCGGGAAGAAGCATTAAGGGAATGAATCTTGTTGAGGCATTGACCGATAGCGAGGAGCTTTTGGTGCGCTTTGGCGGTCACGAGCTGGCAGCAGGACTTAGTATTTTGCGTTGTAATATAGATGCCTTCCGCAGGCGCATCAATGCCTATGCGCAATCACACCTCTCCGAGGAGGCAATGTGCGTCAGTCTCGATGCCGACTGCGAGGTGAATATTCACGAGCTTTCCATCGCCCTTGCGCAGGAAATTGCGACAATGGAGCCGTTTGGAATTTCCAATCCGATTCCCAATTTCATTTTGCGAAACGTCCGTGTTTTGCGCGTGATCCCCATGGGTGGAGGCAGACACTGCAAGCTGATCGTTGAAAAAGATGGCATTGAAATGGTTGCCGTTTGGTTTGGCACCAGTCCTACACAGTTGGGCTTTGAGGTTGGCGATGAGACCGATATTTTGTTCCAATTGAACGTCAATGAATACCAAAACGTCACCTCGTTGCAGTTGCTTGTGCAGGATATGCGGTTTTCCGAAAGATCGGAGCAGGCATACCGCATGTCTGTTCAACGTTACGAGGAGATCAAGGGCGGTGCCGCATATACCGAGGACGAAGCGGTTTTGCCGACACGGGACGATATGGCAATCGTTTACACGGCACTCCGCAGAGAATACCGTGCGGGAAGAACCGTTTTTACCATGAGACGGCTGTTGTCGCTTCTGCGCAACCTTGGCGTGGGAAACGTCAATTACATCAAGCTGAAATTTATGATCCGCATCATGCAGGAGCTACAGATCTGTGACGTAACAGAGCCTGTTGCGGATACCTATTTGTTTGAGTTCCAATATCAAACCACCAAAACCAATATTGAAAAATCCTCTATTCTGCATAGGCTGAAAAATCAGCAGCAGAGATAGCAGGTTGTCAAAATGCCGTGATACAGTCTGTTTCGGCTTTTGACGGAAAGGCGAAGCATTACCATGAGCGAAAGATCGGCACATACTGATATTCAACGATTGCTGGATATATTAAGGGCTACGGGAAAGAAATATGATATTCAAAAAATTACCCAAGCCTATGAATATGCAAAGGAGCTTCACGAGGGACAGTACCGTGTCAGCGGAGAAGCGTATATCTCACACCCTATCACCGTTGCGGAGATCGTAGCGGGCTTGGAGCTTGACACCGACTCGATCTGTGCCGCGCTCCTGCACGATACGGTAGAGGATTGCTCGGAAAAGACCAACCTCAAAGAAGTAGAAAAAAAGTTTGGCTCCAGCGTGGCTCTGCTTGTGGATGGCTTGACCAAGATCGTCACACTTCAGGTTGAGGATAAGGAAGAAGCGCACATTGAAAACCTGCGTAAGATGCTGCTTGCAATGTCCAAGGACGTCCGCGTCATCTTCATCAAGCTTTGTGACCGCCTGCACAATATGCGCACCCTTAACGCCAAGCCCGATCATAAGCGCCGTATGACCGCACTGGAAACGATGCAGGTCTACGCCCCTCTGGCACACCGTCTCGGTATGCAGCGTATCAAGCAGGAGCTGGAAAATTTGGGTCTGCAATATCTTGATCCCATCGGTTACAGTGAGGTGCATCAGCACATTGAAGAAAAATACGGTGAGAACCTGGGATTCATTGAAAGCATCCGCTCAACGGTGGATCAGAAGATGCGCGAGAATAATATTCATTTTACGCTTGAGGGACGCATCAAATCGGTATATTCCATCTACAAAAAGATGTATAACCAAAACAAGTCCTTTGATCAGATCTATGACTTTTACGCACTTCGTATCATTGTGGATACCGAGCTGGAGTGCTACACCGCGCTTGGGTTGATCCATGAGATGTTCAACTCGATCCCGGGACGCTTTAAGGATTATATCTCCACGCCAAAGCCCAATATGTACCGCTCGTTGCACACTACCGTGATCGGTCGCGACGGTATTCCGTTTGAGGTACAGATCCGTACGTGGGAAATGCATCACGTGGCGGAATACGGTATTGCAGCGCATTGGAAATACAAGTCGGGTGCTTCCTCCAAGGCGGAGCTTGATCACAAGCTGGAGTGGATTGCTCGTTTGATCGAGACAGAGGATGAGCAACGCGATCCCGAGGAATTTATGAATGCGCTCAAGACCGATATTTTCCATGACGAGGTCTTTGTCTTTACTCCCAAGGGAGACGTTATCGCCTTGCCAAACGGCGCAAATGTCATTGACTTTGCCTATGCCATTCACTCGGCAGTGGGAGACAAGATGATCGGAGGAAAGATCAACGGCATGATCGTTCCCATTGACCGCACGTTGGAAAACGGAGAGATCGTGGAGATCCTGACCTCGTCGGCTTCTAAGGGACCGAGCCGAGATTGGCTTAATATTGTAAAAACAAGTGCCGCACGCTCCAAGATCCGCGCATGGTTCAAAAAGGAGAGACGGACCGAAAATATTGCCGTTGGAAAGTCGGTGCTTGACGCCGAGATCCGAAAGCTTGTCAAGACCTGCACCGAGGCACAGCGCGAGGCTGTGGTTTTGGCGTTGTCCGAGCGTTTGGGCTATAACAGCGCAGATGATCTTTATAACGCCATCGGCTACGGCGGACTAATGGTTTCCAAGCTGGTGCGCCGCTTGCAGGAGGAATGTGAGCGTTTGATCAAGCCAACGCTCCCCGACACAAATGCGGAGCTTGAGCAGGAGCCGGAGCGCATTGCAGTGGATAAGCCCAAGAACGTCAAGTCTAACAGCGGTATCATCGTGGATGGGGAAGCGGGCTGCATGGTCAAATTTGCAAAATGCTGCAATCCCTTGCCGGGTGACTCCGTAATCGGCTTTGTGACCAAGGGCTTTGGTATTTCGATCCACAAGATTGACTGTCCCAACGTTGTTGAGGGGCACAGAAATCCCGAAAATGCCGAAAGATGGAAGGAAGCACACTGGGAGGCATCCGAGGAGCAGGGCAACGGACGCAGTGTTTATGAAGCGCTTTTACAGCTCCACGTCGATAATCGTATTGGTATGCTTGCCGATATTACCACGGCGCTTGCCGATATGAGGGTATCCATTCTTCAGGTAAACGTGGTATATAAAAACGACGGAAATGCCATTGTCAATCTTAAGGTTGGGTGTAAAAATATTTCGCATTATGAGTCTATTGTTTCTCGCTTGCGCGGGCTTCAGGGCGTGGATAACATTCTACGCGGATTTTCATAACAAAAAGGAGCATTTTATGAAGGCTGTGATTCAACGTGTTGCACATGCATCCGTAAGCGTTGACGGAGTTACCGTAGGCGCTTGTGAAAAAGGCTTGATGATCTTGCTTGGCGTTGCCGAGGGAGACACCGAGCTTGATGCTGAGCTTTTGTGCCGCAAAATTGTCAATCTTCGCATTTTTTGTGACGATGCGGGAAAAATGAATCTTTCTCTCAAGGATATTGACGGAGAGTTGCTTGTGATCTCACAGTTTACGCTGTTGGCAAATTACCGACACGGAAACCGCCCTGATTTTCTCGCTTCGGCAAAGCCCGACGAGGCAAACCGCTTGTATGAATACTTTAAAGCTCTTGCCCAAAAAGAGGTGCGTCACGTTGGTACGGGCGAGTTTGGCGCGCATATGAAGGTGGAGCTTCTCAACGATGGTCCCGTGACCATTGTGATGGACAGTGATGTTCTGAAAAAGAAAAAATAAGGATTTTTGGATATGAAACTGATACTAAACGGAAATATCAACGTATACTATATTCAGACGCTCTGTATGATCTTCTTTCCGGGAGAAAAATTCGGAGCGTCGGAGGAATCCTCTCCCACCTCTCCCGTGCTTTCTCTCGATCTTTTTGAAAAGGACGATGGGATTTATGCATCGGTAAAGGTTTTGCTTGGTGAAAAAAGTGCCGAGGCCGAAAAATTTTATCCGTTTTCCGAGTATCATGACCGCGATAAAACTGCAAAGCTTGCTTGCGGTGCGGCGGTCATTGCCGCGTGTGGGGAGCTGATGGGATACCGTCCCTCATGGGGAATGCTGACGGGGGTACGTCCTTCTAAGGTGGCAACCGAGCTTTTACAGCAGGGATTGAGCAAAACGCGTGTCAAAAAGATATTGACCTCGGAATATTTTGTCATTCCCAAAAAAGCGGCTTTGGCAACCGACGTTGCGATCAACGAGCAACGCTTGATCGGAACGGGAGATTTGAAAAAGGATTGCAGCGTTTACGTAGCCATCCCGTTCTGTCCCACGAGATGCTCTTACTGCTCCTTTGTTTCCTATACCTCTCCCAAGCTCTTGTCCTTGATTCCCGATTATCTGATCCATTTGGCAGAGGATCTTGAAAAGACCTTTGCAAAGATCAAGGAGCTGGGACTGTGTGTTAAAACGCTTTACATTGGTGGAGGAACCCCTACCATACTTACTGCCGATCAATTGCGCTTTCTTTTGGGAAAGATTGCAACGCTGACCGACGTGTTTGCTTTGGAGGAATACACGCTGGAATCGGGCAGACCCGATACCATTACAGCCGAAAAGTTTGCCGTTGCCAAGGAGTACGGTGTCACGCGCGTCTGTGTCAATCCGCAATCCTTGTGTGACGAGGTTCTTCACGGAATCGGGCGCGCACATTCGGCGGACGATTTTTTGCGCGCTTACGACATCGCACGAGAGTCGGGAATTCCTTATATCAACACCGACCTGATTGTGGGATTGCCCGGGGATACCTTTAAATCCTTCTCTCAAACCTTTGATAAGATCCTTTCGCTCCGTCCCGAAAATATTACCGTACATACCTTCTGTGTCAAAAAGGCGGCAGAGATTCTGCGGCAGGGAAGCAACGTTTATTCCTTGCGCGGAGGCGATTCCGGCAAATGCGTTGACTATACCCAGCTGAAAACCCAGCAGGAGGGCTACTTGCCTTATTATATGTATCGCCAAAAAAACACGGTGGGCAATTTTGAAAACGTCGGTTTTGCATTGGAGGGGGCAGAAGGTCGCTATAATATTTATATGATGGAGGAGATCCATTCCATTTTTGCCGTTGGTGCGGGTGCCGTTTCCAAAATGGTTGACTACCGTCCCAAGGATGGCGGAAAGCCCGTGATCGAGCGTTTGTTTTATCCTAAGTATCCGTATGAATATCTCAAGGATGAAAGCACGGCGGAAAAGGTTGCGGCAATGGAGGCGTTCTACCGTCAGCACGAAATGCTTTGACGGATAAGGGCGGGGCTTTTCCATCCAAAAATCCATCGGAAAGGATGCCGCTTTATGAAATGCCATTTTCCAAAGCTTCCCACAGATGCAAAGGCTTTGCGCCTTTATGTAGCAGAGCAGGACGCGGATTTTGAAAGCCGCTTGCAGGATCTGTCAGAACGTATCGCTTCCTCCTCGGAGCTGAAGCTGATCGGCTTGACGGGACCTACCTGTGCGGGAAAAACGACTGCCGCAAAAAAACTGACCGCCGCCCTGGAGCAGCACGGACACCGTGTACACGTGATCTCGATTGACGATTTCTATTATGATAAGGAAATCTTACAAAAGAGAGCCGATGACGATCCCGATATTGAGATTGATTATGACTCCGAGGACACGATCGATATCTCACTTTTGACCGAAAAAACCAAGTCTCTCCTAAAGGGAGATCCTACACAAATGCCGCGCTTTGATTTTCCGTCGGGATGCCGTTTGCAAGGACAGCTTTTGGATCCCGATCCCACCGACGTCTTTTTGTTTGAGGGGATCCAGCTTTTGTATCCAAAGATCCATGCCATTTTAAACGGCCCCTCGTATCACTGCATCTATATCTGTGCCTCGTCTGCGATTGAATTGAACGGTGTCCGCTTTGAGCCTAATGAGATCCGCTTGATGCGCCGTTTGGTCAGAGATTACCGTTACCGCGCATCCAAGCCCGATTTTACGCTATATTTGTGGCAAAGCGTGCGTGCGAACGAGGAAAAGAATATCTTTCCAAATGCACATAGGTGTCACGACGTGATCGACTCTACCATGCCGTATGAGATCGGTATGCTCAAGCCGTATCTTGAGGAGATCCTTTTGCAAATGGAACCGTCATCGCCCTATTTTGGGCAAGCGGAGGCTCTGCTTGATAAGCTGAGAAGCGTATCTGCGGTGCCTTCGGAATATATGACCGAAAACTCTCTTTATAAGGAATTTATCTGATGAAAACAATTTTCAAAAACGCAACGCTACTGCCCGAGTACGGATTTGATTCCCGACTTGTGTCAGTGTGTGTTGAGGATCAAAAAATTACGGAAATTACCGAGAATTTTACCGAAAATCCCGATGTAAATACCATAGATTGTAAAGGAAATTTGTTAATTCCCGCATTTTATAACGCGCACTGCCACGCAGCAATGACGCTGTTTCGCGGATACGGAGAGGATCTTTCTCTCCAACGATGGCTTGATGAAAGGATCCTGCCTGCCGAGGAGCGTCTGACCTATCGCAGTGTACGCGTGGCAACCGAGCTTGCCATTGCAGAGATGCTTCGCAACGGTGTGGCATCGTTCTCGGATATGTATATGTTTGAGGATGCGGTGGCGGACGCCGTGCTGGAAACGGGAATTAAGGCAAATTTGTCGCGTTCCTTTGTTTCCTTTGATCCCGACGCCGATATTCTCAAGGATTTTCGCTTTGACGAGTTTCGTTCTCTTGCGCAAAATTATCAAGGGGCAGGGAATGGAAAAATTCGTGTAGATCTTTCATTGCATGCTGAATATACCAATACACCGCGCGCCTGCAGGACGGTTGGCGAATATGCGGTTGCTAACGGATATGGGATCCAGATCCATCTCTCCGAAACCCAAAAGGAGCATAACGACTGTCTGCAAAGACACGGAAAAACGCCCACCGCTTTCTTTTCTGATCTTGGCGTTTTTGAGGTTCCCGTTACTGCCGCGCACTGCGTTTGGGTGAGCGACGAGGACATTGCCATTCTTGCCGAAAAGGGCGTAACTGCCGCACATAATCCTGTCAGCAACCTCAAGCTTGGAAGCGGTGTGATGCCGTTGCGTAAAATGCTGGGTGCAGGGGTAAACGTTGCTCTTGGAACCGACGGCGTGGCGTCCAATAACCGCCTTGACGTTTTGCGTGAGATGCAAACTGCCGCAATTTTGCACAAGGGAATTACACGCGATCCTGCTGTAACGCTTGCTCACGAAATGATTCCGCTTGCTACACGCAACGGTGCATTGGCGCAAGGGAGAACCGACTGCGGTCGCATCGCGGTGGGCGCACGTGCCGATCTCGTTTTGATCGATCGCAACTCCATTCATAATATGCCTTCCTACGACGATTACGCCATGCTTTGTTACAGTGCGGATCGCTCGGATGTTCTCTTAACGATGGTAGACGGACGCATACTTTATCAAAACGGTGCGTATACTTCTATTGATGAGGAGCGTCTGCGCCATGAGGCACGCGAGGTGTTTGCTCATTACTTTGATTAAACGGACGGTGATGAGCAGTGGTGGAAAGAATCGAAAAAAATACAAAAAAAACCTTTTTGTCGGGTGTTTTACTGCTCACGCTTTCCACTGTGCTGGTCAAGGTTGTTGGCTTGATTTACAAGATCCCCATGCTCTCGTATCTCGGATCCGAGGGCATGGGATATTTCAATTCGGCGTACGAGATCTACGCCCTGTTTTGTGTTATTTCTACGGCGGGCTTGCCCGTTGCGCTCTCTGTTTTGATCTCAGGGGCGCTTGCTAAGGGGCAGGGAAATCGGATCAAACGAATCTACCGTGTCTCTCTTTCGGTCTTTTTGACCATTGGCATTGTTGGAACTGCCGTTATGCTTTTGCTTGCGCAAAGGTTTTGTGCTTTGATCCGAAGTGAAAACGCCTATTATTCCATTCTTTCCATTGCTCCCACAGTCTTTTTTATCTGCGTATCATCAGCAATACGTGGATATTTTCAAGGCTATCAAAAAATGATGCCCACCGCTGTATCACAGATTTTGGAGGCAGTAGGAAAGCTGGTGTTTGGTCTGCTATTTGCCCGCATGGCACTCTTGAAGGGCTTTGATACCCCAAGAGTGGCGGCATTTGCAGGGCTTGGCTTGACACTTGGAACCGCGGTATCCGTCCTCTATTTGTTGGTGGAAAAAGCGAGATTTTGTCCTGCAGAGGAGATCATTGCAAAGACAAATGCTTGTGGCGGAGCAGAGGAGTGCGGGCAGATCCGTAAGACGCTTGCCCGTCTTGCTGTTCCAATGACGCTTGGGGCATCGTTGGTGAGCATTACAAAGCTGATCGATATGGCAATGATTCTACGCCGCCTGCAAAGCATTGGACTTGACGAGGTGGCTGCAAATGAGGCTTACGGAAGCTACACTACGTTGGCACTTTCGGTCTTTGGCCTTTTGCCAACGCTGGTCAATGCGGTGGCACTGCCGCTCATACCCATGCTTTCGGCTGCCATCGCATCCCATGACCTTGGGCGGCAGGCGCAGATCGTCAAAAGCTCGTACCGATTGACTTCAATTTTTGCACTTCCCGCATCCCTTGGAATTTCGGCTTTTGCAAGACCGATTTTGATGCTACTGTTTGCATCGGAGCCCGAAACGGTTTCTGTTGCGGCTCCGCTACTTTCCTATCTGGGAATTTCGGTTTTTCTTTCCTGCATGATCACGGCAACCAATTCGGTTTTGCATGCTTATCAGGTGGTCAATCGCCCCATCCTTTCCATGATGGCAGGGGCTGCGGTTAAGATCATCAGCTCTTATCTTTTGATCGGCATACCGTCAATCGCTCTTGCCGGAGCGCCGATCAGCTCTTTTTTATGCAATGCCACGGTCGTACTTTTCAACTTGTACTTTGCGGCACGGCTTTGCCCCATGAACGATCTTCGTTCTGTGTTTCTCAAGCCTATGCTCACGTCAACCGCGGCGGTCGGTCTTTCTTATCTGTTTTACCACCTGATTGCGCTCCGCATCGGTGAGGGCGCGGTATTGACACTGGTTTCCGTCCTTTTGGCGGCGGTGCTGTATTTTATTTTTTCCTGATTGTTTGGTGTACTTTGTGAGGAGGATATTTCCGCCTTGCCGTGCGGTGACGCTTTGTATCGCTTTTGCAAAAAATCAGGCTACTACCTTACCACACTCTTTCCGAGTCTCAATCAAAAATGTCAATGAAAGGATGATAAAAATGTCAGTAAAAAAAGAAAAAGAAGCTTTGATGCAAAAAAGCATCTATAATTTTGAGGATCTGATTGCGATCACGCGGATCCTTCGCTCCGACGAGGGATGTCCGTGGGATCGCGAGCAGGACCACCATAGCGTGCGATCTTCCTTGATTGAGGAGACCTATGAGGTAGTTGAGGCGGTGGATACCGAAAATCCCACGCTATTGCGCGAGGAATTGGGGGACCTGTTGTTCCAGATCATGTTTCACGCACAGATCGAAGCCGAGGAAGGGCGCTTTGGCGTAGGAGAGGTCATTGACGACATCTGCAAAAAAATGATCCACCGTCACCCTCACGTTTTTGGCAACGTGGAGGTGGAGAACAGTGCAGAGGTTTTGAAGAATTGGGAGAGCATCAAAACCGAGGAAAAGCAACGCATTACCCTTGTGGACAAGCTGCGTGCGATCCCGGCTATGATGCCGGCATTGATGAGAGCCTCTAAGGTAGGGAAGAAGGCAGGGGTTGACGGAACGGCTGATCTTGACGCAGTATTGGACGCATTGGCGCGCGAGATAGAAGAGATCCGAGCAACCGCTAAAACAGAGAATGCCGATCTCCAAGGGGCACTTGGTGCGCTTTTGATGCGTGTTTGCACCCTTTCCGGAAAGCTGAATGTCGATGCCGAGCATGCTCTTTCGGCATATACCGACCGCTTGATCGACCAAATTGCCGAAAAGAATACATAAAATGTCGTTTTTTAGAAAATTTTTTGAAAATTGATTGCAAAAACTCTTGCTTATTTGGCAAAAATATGGTAAAATAATATTGTATTCCAAAATTTATTTTATCGGAGGAACTTTCTGATGACTAAGACACAGTTGATTGAAAAAATTGCCAAGGAAAACGAGTGGACCAAAAAGCAGGTTGCCGAGATCGTTGATGCTTGGATCGCAGCCGTTGAGGGCACTCTCGCTGCAGGTGAGGGCGTGCAGATCGCAGGCTTTGGCTCCTTTGCAGTGAAGGAAATTGCAGCTCATACGGGTAGAAATCCCCGCACCAATGAGGCTGTAGAAATCCCCGCTTCCCGTCGCGTAACATTCTCCGCAAGCAAGACCCTGAAGGACACGCTGAACTGATTTGAATGAGGCTTGATAAATTTTTAAAAGTATCCCGTATTATCAAACGCCGTACGGTGGCGAATGACGCGTGTGACGCAGAACACGTCACCGTCAACGGCAAACGCGCCAAGGCATCTTATGATGTCAAGGAGGGCGATTTGATCGAGATAACCTTTGGGCAAAAAACGCTGAAGGTTCGCGTTTTGGACGTTAAGGAATACACGTCCAAGGCAGAGGCTTCAAGTCTTTATGAGGTTATTGGGTAATATTGAATATTTTTGCCGTCTCTTGCATAAATTGTAGCAAATCGGAAATCGGAGGTTACTGCAATGAGTACAGAGACGGCAAAAATCAATTATGCGGCACATCAGATCATCTTGAATGACCGTGAACGATTGGAGATCCGCGGTGTTACCGAGGTCGTCAGCTTTGATGAGCAGTCGGTTGTTTTAAATACGGTGTGCGGAGGTCTTTCGGTAGAAGGCTCCGGATTACACGTCAATGACCTGAGCGTTGAGCAAGGGATCGTTGCGTTGGAGGGCAGGGTCGATGCAATCGGTTATTATGAGACCGATGCTGACGACCGCAAAGGCGGATCCGGATTTTTTGGAAGGATCTTCCGATCATAATCAGTCATGAGCATTTCACAATCCGCCCTGGCGTGGCTTTATCTGTATGCGCTTCTGTTGGGGCTTGGCTTGGGCGCTGTTTATGATCTGTTGCGGATCACACGCGTGTTTTTGGGTGTGCATTACAGCCAGCGTGCGGCAAAGCGCTTGCAGAATATCCGATTACCGTTGCTGTCTCCTTATCGAAGAAAAAAGGAAAAACGAGCGTTGGGTGTCATTGTTTTTTTGGAGGATCTGACGTTCTGCCTTTTTTCAGCAATCTCTTTTATTTTACTTTTTTACATTCAAAACAACGGGAAGATTCGTTTTCCTGTATTCCTTTGCGCGGGCGCAGGCTTTTTGCTTTATCGCGCAACCTTGGGAAAATTGATCATGCTGTTTTCCGAGGTGATTGCTTTCTTCCTCGAAACTACAGCTCGCTACGCGGCTTTTTTTCTTCTTTATCCCATTCGTAAGATCTGTGGATGGATCGGTTCAACGATAAAAAAAGCCGTTTCCAATTGTCTCTATGCCCGTCGCAGGTCGCTCCGCCGTCGCTATACTGTCGCAGAGCTTGCGCGCGGTAAACGGGATGCTTGCGGATTGATCCCGCAGGCGATACCAAAATCAAGGATATTAAAAAGGGGGAAGTGCGTTGTCGCAGGAAAAGAAAAAACAGTTCAGTCTCACACTCCTGATGCGGGTACTGCTCGGCGTTCTGGTCGTGGTCGCCATCGGAATCTTTGCAAATAGTGTCATGCGCTATAACGAGCTTCTTGAGCAACAGCGCGAGTTAGAGGCACAGCTTGCCGATTATCAGGAAATGAAGGAAGAACTGCAGGAGATTTTGAACTCCGAGGATGATTACGAAAAGATTGTCAAGATCGCCAAGGAGCAATTGGGGCTTTATTTCCCCGATGAGGAGATCTTTTATAACGATAGAAACGAGTGAAAGACAGGTCATTATGGCAGAAAAAAAACAGGAAGCCAAAAAAATCATTGCACAAAATAAAAAAGCATATCACGATTATTTTGTAGAGGAAAAATATGAGGCGGGTATTGCGCTGTTTGGTACCGAGGTCAAAAGCATTCGCGCGGGCGGTGTCAATTTAAAGGATTCATACTGCTCTTTTGAAAAAGGCGAGATGTTTGCCGTGGGTATCCATATCAGTCCTTACGATCACGGGAATATTTTTAACCGTGAGCCACTGAGAGACAAAAAGCTTTTGATGCATCGCAGAGAGATTATGAAGCTTCAGGGATTGGTGCAGCAAAAGGGATATACCTTGGTTCCACTCTCTTTGTATTTCTCCGGTAGCCACGTCAAAGTGGAGGTTGGCTTGTGCCGAGGCAAAAAGCTGTATGATAAACGCGATGCCGATGCGGCAAGACAGGCAAACCGTGATATCGACCGACATATGAAGGATCGCTCTTATGAGAGCTGAAAATAAAAAGGAAACAAAAATGGATCAACAAAAAACTTGTTATTTGTTTTTTGATCTTGACGGCACCGTGATTACACACGACGGACGTTTGGCTCAGGAAACACTTGATGCCATGCAAAAGGTGCAGGCACTTGGACATAAGCTGATTTTGAATACGGGACGCTCGCGCGGAGGGTATCTTTTAAAAAATGCCGATGCCGCACGCGCAATCCCTTGGGACGGTACTTGCTTCAGCTCGGCGGACATTATCTTTGAGGGAAAGCTTCTTTATGAAAATGCGGTCTCCAAGGAGGATTTTTTGGCTTGGCTGGAATATTGTATGGAGCATCGGCTTGACGTACGGTATTGCGGACGCGAGGAGCAGGTGCTATGGGAATTCAGTCAATATGCAATGCCCTTGACGGAGGCAGAGAAAAACGAGTGGCGTAAAACGGCGGAGGTTGCTTTTCGGGAGAATGTTCTGACCAATCTTTCCGTAATGGGAATTTTGGAGCCGCAAGGACTTCCAAAAACGGGCTTGAACGTTTATCAGCTTCCGACGTACGCCGATCTGTTTCCTGCAGGATGCGACAAGGGAAGCGTGGTACGTGTTTTTTGCGAGAAAATGGGCGTTCCGCTGGAGCAGTGCGTTGGATTTGGAGATAGCAACAACGATGTAGATATGCTGACCGTATGCCCAACGGGTGTTTGTATGAAGGAGTCGCCGCAGGCATTGATCGATGTGGCAACCTATCATGCCAAAACCGAAAACGGTGTTGCTGAGGGACTTAGGGTTTTGTTCGGCATTTGATTTGTCGAAAAAATCCTCTTGACAAAACGTCATTTTTGCATTATAATATATAGGCAACGTGTAAGAATACATTTTGCGCGTTGCCT
>JAGANE010000242.1 GCA_017624395.1 Clostridia bacterium | reverse complement strand
GCGTAACCCCAAACAGTTGTTATTTTCCGCAGAAGCCACGGTCTGCGGCAAATATAAATTGCGATACAATCGCAAAATTCTAAAAGAATTCTTTTTACGAAAGGAGTTTTTACGACAATGAAGAACAACAAGATGATGCGTATTGCAGCAGTGATCCTGATGATGACTCTGCTTACCACCTGCGCAATCAGCGGAACCTTTGCGAAGTACGTTTCCACGGCCAACGGTTCTGATACCGCAAGAGTGGCTAAGTGGAGCTTTAAGGTAGGTACTACTGATATTGCCCCCTCTGCAACAAATGAATTTACATTTAATTTGTTCACTACTGTTTATGACACAAACAACACTTCTCCCAATGAAAACACTAAGAATGATACCGATGTATCTGATGGTACGGAAAACACAGTAATCATTGCTCCTGGAACATGGGGTTACTTTGATATTGAATTAACCAATGCTTCCGAAGTTACTGCATCCTATGCAATTAGTTTTGCGGAAACCACAACAAGTACTGTTCCTCTTAAATTCCAAAAAGCAATCGTGGAAGAAAATGCTGCAGTAGAATATCCCACCAATTCTTGGGGCGATCTTAACACCATTAATGTTGCCGCAGAGAACTTAGCAATCAACGGATCCACTACAATCCGTGTCTATTGGCAATGGGCTTATGATGGTGTTGACACCGATGACACTGCTCTTGGAACGGCTCAATCTCTTGCAAACGTCACCATCAAGGCTACCGTTGATGTAACGCAAGTCGACTAATTTCTGATCTACAATCCAAATCCGAATCTTCGTGGCTGGTTTGGAGGATCCAAACCCAACACACGGCAATGCCGTGTGTTGGGGGGATTGAAAATCAAGTAGGCTCTTTTTGTTGGAGGCTTTCCGAGCCGATTGTTCGGGCATCTTCCAATGCAAAGAAGAAATGATTCCCTACCCCTCATGAAAGGAGGTTGCCGTTTTTATGAGACATTTGATAGATTTTTTGCGCATGCGTCGTAGAACGGTCACCGCCGTTACATGGATTGCCGTGGGAGTGCTTCTCCCTTTAACCATTTTAACTCTGTTGGTCATCGTTTTACGTCTCGGCAATTTTGCCATTCCCGGAATTGATACCATTTTTATCGTTCCCGATGAACCAAGCTTCTCGGTGGGTGACGGCGACGGCGCTTGGACAACCGACACCAAAATTGATCTCTTTTCCATCTCTCAGGAAAACGGAAGCGGCGAGCTTACCATTCTCTCGGGAGACGGAGATAACATCATTGCTCCCGGAAGCACGGGAATGTATCGCTTTGAACTCAAAAACCCCGGAAACGTCGCATTGCACTGTGATTATCTGCTTGGCGCAAGCTTTAACTTTTCGGGCGAGAACGGATTTATCCGCCTCCCCTTTAGTGTTCGTCTGCGTGATATGAACGGTACCTATATCATCGGAAGTGAAACCGAGTGGGTTCCCTATCATCAGCTTTCCGCCACAGAGCAAACCCTGACACTGGGCAAAAACAGCTACGCCTCCTACGAATTGGAATGGCGTTGGGATTTTGAGGGGAACAGCGATCTCATTGACACCTATTACGGCACCAACGCAGTAAAACAGGATCTTGTTTTGACGCTCTCGATTGCCACCTCTGCCGAATTGGCAATGAAGCCCGATGATCTCGGTGTCGGCGACGTGCTCAATCCCGACGAAGAACCGCTGACGGGCGGCGAGTTCAATCCGCTCCCATTTGTTATTTTGGGTTCCGCCATCGTCCTTTGCCTGACGATCATCATCTTGATCTACATTTCCTACCGCCATAAAAGAGGACACTTTGGAGTGTTATACCGTATATCGGGCGGCAGGCGCCACAGATAACCTATGAAAAAATCACCGCAAAACAAGAAACGAATGCTTTTTATCCGCCCCCTGCTGTTGGCACTCATTGGATTGATCCTTGGTGTTTCGGTGTATTCCTGGAACGCAAAAAGTCTGACGGGTGACCGCCTCCCCATGCCGTTTGGCGTTGGAGTTGCCATCGTTATGTCGGGGAGCATGGAGCCTACCCTCTCGGTGGACGATCTTGTCATCATCAAAAAAGCCGACTCATACGAGGTTGGAGACATCGTCGTATTTCAGGATCGTGACGGCAGCATGGTAATCCACACCGTGATCATGGTAGACCGCGAGGGCAACATGATACAAACGCAGGGAGACGCCAATCCAACACCCGATGCCCCAATGGATCTCAAATACGTCAAGGGAAAAATGACGCAAAGCATTTCGGGCGTGGGCGCATTTGTACGCATCCTCAAAAGCACCCCTTGTGTCATCTTGATCCTTGCGCTATCGGTATTTTTGTTGATCCGCTCCTACCGCCGCGAAAAGGATGCCGACGACAAAAAGCTGGACGAGATCAAAGCCGAGATCCGTCGGCTCAAGGAAGAAAACAAAAATCAACCCTGACCAAATCTTTTTGGGATCATAAAAAGCCGCCGCAGCGCGTTCCTTTGGGAATCGCACTGCGGCGGTTTTTGGCTCTTTGTCAATAGTTGGGGTAAAAAAATCTGACGAAAAGATAAAGAATTAAGGAATCGCATAGGAAAAGCGTCACGAAGCGAAGCGGAGTGGCGCTTTTCCTATGCGTCGGCGCGACCTTGGTGGGAGAACATAAAGAGAATTCTGTTGCGGAAACGTTTGAAATTTTGTAAGCCATAGGCGTTTCGCTTCAAAACCTTGATCTTGTTATTACAACCTTCGGTAAAACCGTTTGTATAAGGGCAGAAAAAGGAATTTGTAATAGGAGTAAACCAGTTAGAATATGTTTTTGCACACTTGACAAAGGACGGAATATCGCTTTCACTCGCCTCCTCGATCCAATCCGAAAAAAACTGCTTTTGCTTGTTTGGATCGTGTTCATCAAGAATTGAATAGAGTAACTCCTTTAAAAAATACGCAGTGGAAAGTGTTGGAGAAACGTCTAACATGATCATTACTTGTTGCAGCTCCTCCTGCGTTAGCTTCTCCCGATGCTTGAGTAATAGGTATCTGGATTTCTTAAAGTAGACTCGGTGCTTCTTGGAG
>JAGANE010000241.1 GCA_017624395.1 Clostridia bacterium | reverse complement strand
CACCTATTATTATACCACATTTTCTCCGCCTTGTAAATACGACAAAAGAGCCCAAAACCTGCGTCTTGGACTCTTTGTCAGTAATCTGGAAGCACCTCGAATGAGGTGCTTTTTTCATTCTCTGGTGACCCATCCGCTCATCTTCCCGCCCAAAACGCGTTGCGTTTTGGATAAGGGTTCGCATTTTGCGAGCAAGGCGACGGGAGCTCGCTCACAAGAGCCGCGAGCAAAAATATTCGCCATAGGCGAAATTCCCGAACTCGCAAACGCTCGGGTTCGCATACCCCACCCGAAGATCGACAAGCTTGCTTGTCGGGCGTAGGGTGTGGGTATATTCGCCGCAGGCGAAATTCCCGGATTTTTTGGCTTACCGCCCTCGGGATGATTATTTTTCTTTGCCATCGACTTTTTTCGGTAAGACGCTTGATATTTTGCTGATGTTGTGGTATAATGAATCTGCTCAACAAATCAAACAATCAAAAAAGGTGTAGCTTTTATTTTCGGGAGGTATTTATGAAAAGAACGTTCTTCTCTATTTTAGCCTGTGCCCTATCCTGCTGTATGTTAATGCTTATGTTCGCCGCTTGCTCCAAGGACAACAACGGCAACAATAACGGTAACAACAACGACGGCACCACCAACGAAATCGAAACCACGAGCAGCAGCGACAACAACGACAACGGCAACGTCGTCGTTCCTCCTGCACACACCACGCACGAATACAACAAGCAAAAGCCCTATGCCAACCGTATTGCGGTGCAGGCAACCTGCACGACTCCGGCAACTTATTACTATTCTTGCTCCTGTGGCGAGGTAGGCACGCAAACCTTTGAGTGGGGTGACGCCGTAAGCTGCAAGTTTGAAAACGGCGCTTGCAAATGGTGCGGCAAGGCAGAGCCTGCCGAAACCGAGGGACTGATCTTCTCCCCCATCAAAAACGGTGAGGAATATACGGTAACGGGATACGAGGGTACTGCAACAGAGGTTTATATTCCCTCCACGCATAACAGCAAGCCCGTTACGAGTATCTCATCCTATGGATTCAGAAAAAACAAAGCCATCACGAGCGTTATCGTGGGTGACAACGTTACCCACATTTATAACGACATCTTTTCCGAGTGCACAAGCTTGAAAACCGTCGTTCTCGGTAGAAGCGTCACAAATCTCGGCGAATTCGCGTTTGCTTGGTGTGAGGCTTTGGAAAGCGTAGAGATGCCCGACACCCTGACCTCGATTGCAAACAGTGCTTTTTGGATGTGTAGCAATCTGAAGAGCGTAAAGATCCCCTACGGAGTAACCAATATTGAAGAAAGTGCATTTGGAAGATGCGACAGCCTGACCACCGTGCTGATCCCCGATAGCGTTACCACCATTGGCAAAAAGGCGTTTTCTTGGTGCTTGAAGCTGGAGAACATCGAGGTTGACGAGGACAACCCCAACTACAGCTCCCTTGACGGAAATTTGTATAACAGGGATAAAACGACCCTGATCCAATATGCTATGGGCAAGACCAACTCCGATTTTGCCATTCCGAGCAGCGTTACCACCATCGGCTATTATTCGTTTGCTTATTGCGAGAATATTGTGAATTTGGAAATCCCCAACAGCGTTACAAACGTCGAGTTTTACGCATTTGGCGAGGTGAGCGGCTTGAAGTATAACACGAAGGACGGTCTGTGTTATTTGGGAAATTCCGACAATCCTTATTTGTATCTGGCAGACACGGAGACCGCTACCATTACGACCGCCACGATAGACGATAACTGCAGATTTATCGGCGATTTCGCCTTCAACTTCTGCATGTATCTGACAGAAGTGAATATTGGCAGCAATTCAAAGCTGACGCGCATCGGCCATAACGCGTTCTTCTATTGCGGCGCCTTTGAAAGCATTACGATTCCCACAGGCGTAACCAAATTAGACGCGCCTTTTTACGCTTGCACAAGCTTGAAGAACATCACGTTTGCAAATACCGAAAATTGGTATATCACAGACGTGATAGATGATTTTGAAAGCAAGACCGGCGGCACCGCCGTGAACGTTGCCGACAGTGCTGCAAACGCAACCAATTTCTTGGAAACATACGTATATCATTATTGGTATAAGTCCAACCCTTAAATTACTTAAAAACCCCTATGAGCTTATAAATGAAGCACGTCCCGCGACGTGCTTCTTTTCTTTTTTCGTTCCCCAAAAATTCCATCTTGCCAAACGTCGAAATGTGTGGTATAATGGTAAAAAAGGTCACAGACACAGTTCAAAATAACGGAGGCAAAAAAATGACACCTATGCTCATCGGTATTGCGGGCGGCACGGGCTCGGGCAAATCTACGTTTGCCGATGGACTGAAAAAGCTCTTCCCCAATGAGATAACGATCATCTCCTATGACAACTACTACAAGCCACAGGATCACCTGACTATGGAGGAGCGCGTAAAAACCAATTATGATTGCCCCGACGCGCTTGATACCGATCTGCTTGTAAAGCATCTGCGCGAGCTGCTGATGGGCAAGTGCGTTGATATTCCCGATTACGATTTTTGTATTCATACCCGCAAAAGCGAAATGACGCGCGTATATCCCACACCTGTTATAATTGTTGATGGCATTCTCACCTTTCACGATGAGCGACTCCGTGAGCTGTTTGACGTGAAGATCTACGCGGACGCCGATGCAGATGAGCGCATTTTGCGCCGCCTTCGTCGCGACGTAACCGAGCGCGGAAGAGATATTGACGGTGTTATCAATCAATACGTGGGCACGGTTAAAATCATGCACGGTATTTACGTGGAGCCTACCAAAAAATATGCCGATATCATCATTAACGGCGGAAAAAACAAGACCGCGCTTGATATTGTTGCGGCAAGAATACAAAGAAGGCTCTTGCAAGAGGAAGAGATTACCGCTAAATAAGCAACATAAAAAGGAAGCACGCGCCAAGGTGTGCTTCCTTCTTTTTATGCCATACCTTCAAAGATAATACTCTATGTGTCGGACGGTGTTGATCGTGGCAGCAATCAGCGTTGGAATAAGCCCCGCTATTAAAACCGAAAAGGTACCGGCAAGCGGCTTTTCCTTAACTTTTTTGTGTAAAAAGAGATAGATAAAGGCGCCAATAATTCCCCCTGCCGTGTTATTGATGATATCAATGTAGGTAAACGCGCCAAAGCCATTGACGATTTGCAGGACCTCGAAGCCTGCGCTGATCAAAAAGCACAGGAATACCGTTTTTATCCAAAAAAGCTTTT
>JAGANE010000240.1 GCA_017624395.1 Clostridia bacterium | reverse complement strand
TTGGAGCGCGTGACGACACGATTGACCTATTATCGGGTAGAGGACGGAAAAACAAAATATCTGACGGCAGAGCATAGCGCCGAGGCGCTGCGGGAGTTTTATTTGTCCTTGTTATCCCGCATCGAAGCCCGTGCAAGGCTTTTGATCCAACATGAAACCGTGGCGATTCCCTCGGTAGCTTCTGCACGGTTTCCTTATTCCTCGGTTCGTGATGGGCAGGACGTGATGATCCGCGAGTGCTACCGCGACATTAAGGCGGGGCGGAGACTTTTTGTTGAGGCGCCTACGGGAACGGGAAAAACCTTGTCGGCACTCTATCCCGCCGTGCGCGCGCTGGGAGAGCGACACTGCGATAAGATCTTTTATCTGACGGCAAAGGCATCGACACGCAGGGAGGCGTTTCGTGCCGCGGCACAGTTGTTTGAAGCGGGGGCAAGGCTTTTTACCGTCATTCTGACCGCGCGGGAGCAGGTCTGCCGCAATGAGGCGGCAAAAAAGGATCCCGACGGTGTTTCCCAACATTGCAATCCCTTGGACTGTCCCTATGCCAAGGGCTTTTATGACCGCGTGGGGGGCGCTATCTTTGATGCGCTTTCCAACCGTCACGGCTTTTCCCGTACGGCAATTCTTGAATACGCCGAAAAGCACGCGATCTGCCCTTATGAATTTCAATTGGAGCTTTCCGAGCTTTGCGACGTTGTGATCTGTGATTATAACTATGCATTTGATCCTCAGGTCTATCTGCGCCGTTATTTTGAGCCTGATTCCGCAACCGAGGCAAAATACGTTTTTTTGGTGGACGAGGCGCACAATCTTGCCGACCGTGCCGCCGATATGTATTCCGCAAAGCTTTGCGTCAGCAGAGTTGCCGAAGTGTGGAGAGAGCTTCCCGAATCCGAGGAGAGCCTTCGTAAGGCATTGGAAAAGGTTACGGTGACTATGCATGGACTGCGGCGCCTTTGCAGTGATACGCTTTCACGTGACGGTGAGGGGGTGGAGCGGGGCTATTATCTCAACCGCCGTCCCATGGAAAGCTTTCACGAGCTGATCTCACAGACGCGCGGGGCTTTGGATACGTGGTTGCGCACGCACCGAGAGGATCCATTGGAGCGGACGGTTCATTCGTTGTCCTCGGAGTTCAAGCATTTTGAGGTGGTATCCGAGTGCTATGACGAAAGATTTTTGACCTTTGTTGAGACCGAGAACGAGGAACGCATCCTGCGCCTGATCTGTCTGGATCCCTCGGGCGTTCTTTCCTCGCGCTTTTCTCGGGCATATGCATCGGTGCTGTTTTCGGCAACG
The DNA here is from genome assembly GCA_017624395.1 of Clostridia bacterium. Classification (GTDB taxonomy): domain Bacteria; phylum Bacillota; class Clostridia; order Oscillospirales; family CAG-272; genus UMGS1865. Next base: position 634 of record JAGANE010000240.1, on the reverse strand, counting down.
CTGACGCCATTGGACTACTTTGTGGACATTCTTGGTGGCGGAAAGGATGCCGTGCGGATTTCCTTGCCGTCTCCGTTTGAACGCGATCGCCTTTGTTTGGTTGCCGTTCCCACGGTCAGCACACGCTACGAGGATCGTGCCGCATCCTACAAAAAGATCTCCTCTCTCATTGCCGCCACGGTATCGGCAAGGGCGGGGAACTATATTGCGTATTTTCCATCCTATGAATATATGGAAAAGGTGCTTGAAATCTTTTCCCTGCGTTACCCCCGTGTCAAGACCGTGGTGCAGACACGTGGCATGACGTTGACGGAGCGCGAGCAGTTTTTGAATGCCTTTTGCGACGATCATCATTTGCGCGTCGGCTTTTGTGTGCTGGGCGGCTCCTTTTCGGAGGGGATCGATCTTCCGGGCGGACAGCTGATCGGTACGGTGATCGTAGGCACGGGATTGCCTGCCATTTCCAACGAGCGCAATATCCTGCGAGACTATTACGAAACCACACGCGAGCGCGGCTACGACTATGCCTACACTTATCCCGGGCTGAACCGCGTATTGCAGGCGGCAGGCAGAGTGATCCGACGCGAGGATGACAGAGGAATCATTGTTTTGATCGATGACAGATACGGCGAGG
>JAGANE010000239.1 GCA_017624395.1 Clostridia bacterium | reverse complement strand
GGGGTGTCCAAAGTATCCGCAACGGCAGGGGTTCATGGCACCCACCAGCATAAACGAGCAGGGGAAGGTCACGCGGCCGTTGGCGCGGGTGATGGTGATCTTTCTGTCCTCCAGCGGCTGACGAAGCGTATCGGTGACCTGCTTGGGAAATTCGGGAAGCTCGTCAAGAAAGAGGACACCGTTATTGGCGAGCGACACCTCACCCGGCTGTGGGTTGATCCCACCGCCCACAAGGCTGACAGGGCTCATGGTATGGTGCGGAGAGCGGAAGGGGCGCACCGAAAGGAGGGAGACTCCCTCGGGCAGGGTTCCCGCCACAGAATGCACCTTGGTGGTTTCAATGGCTTCGGCAAAGGTCAGGGGCGGCAAAATGGACGGCAGACGCTTTGCAAGCATGGATTTTCCCGTACCGGGAGGACCGATGAGCAAAATGTTGTGTCCACCTGCGGCGGCAATTTCCATCGCGCGCTTTGCCATGGTCTGACCGCGCACGTCAATAAAATCGGCGGGGTAACGGTTGGTTGCCTCGGCAAACGACAAGCGGTCGCTGACCACGGGCGTGAGCAAAGTCTCACCGTTGAGATGGTTGACCAGCGCGCGCATATTGGGCACGGCGTAGACCGTGATGCCCTCCACTGCGGCTGCCTCGGTGGCGTTTTCCACGGGCGCGTAAAATTCACTGAACCCATGATCTCTTGCCGCCACGCACATACAAAGGATCCCGCGCACACTGCGCAATTCCCCCGATAGCGAAAGCTCGCCAACGATACACCGCTTTTCCAAGGAAATATTGCGACGAATGATGCCGGCACTGTGAAAAATGGCGGTCAGGATCGCTGCGTCAAAGGCAGAGCCTTCCTTTTTGCGGTCGGCGGGTGCAAGATTGACGGTGATGTGTGAAAAGGGAAAGGGATAGCCGCTATTCTGGCAGGCGGTCTTGACACGTTCCTTTGCTTCCTTGACCGCGAGGTCGGGAAGCCCTACCAGCTCAAAGCCGCTCAGGTTATTTCGTTGGTTGCATTCCACCGTTACGGGAAAGCCGTCGATGCCGCAGATCCCTGCACTGTAGGATGAGGATAACATAGCGCGTATTCCTTTCTTAAGAAATGTGTGTATCGGATGTAGAGGAGTGATCCTTGCGCAAAAAATGAATGGTAAAGGGAATGGAGATCAAGCCCGTGATGCAATCCGAAAGCGGTTGAGAGAGCTGTATTCCCAACAGACCGAAGAAGTGAACCGTGATCAGCAGTGTGGGGATCAACGCTGCCCCCGATCGCAGGATCGAGAGGAAGGAAGCCACGTCGGCACGGCGAATGCTTTGATAGAGCATATTTACGGGCACCGAAAGCGGCAAAAAGAGCAGACCGACGGTGGCAAAGCGGAGTGCGGGAACGCCAACACGTACGACCTCCGCGCTCTTTTGAAAGAGCAGAATGATATCTTCGGCAAATAAAAATCCAAAAAACGAAAGAACGGCAACCGTACAAAAGCCGAGGACGGTGGTAAAGATCAGCCCCTGCTTGACGCGCTTGTATTCCTTGGCGCGATAGTTAAAGGATGCCACGGGCTGAAAGCCTTGTCCGATGCCAAGCCCGACACACATGACGAGCGAGGAGAAGCGGTTGACCACGCTCATGGCAGCGATGGCGGCATCTCCAAAGGGCTTGGTCAGATTGTTGAGCAGCCCTCCCGAGATCGAGGTCAGTCCCTGACGGATCAAGGAGGGAAAGCCGACCTTGACAATACCCCAATAAACGCTTGCTTTGCGGCTGACGGCACGGATCGAGATCGTGCTTTGTGCCATTTTAAAATAGAGGATCAAGAGGATCAAAAAGCTGATGAACTGCGAAATGGCGGTAGCCATACCCGCGCCAAAAACGCCCATTCTGCATCGATAAACGAGCAGCCAATCTCCAAAAATGTTCAAAATGCCGCCCGTGGTCAGACCGATCATGGAAAAGAGTGCCTTGCCCTCATAACGCAGGTTGTTATTGAGGATCAGTGAGCAGACCATAAAGGGGCAGGCGATCAAAACCCACATACCATAGTCACGTGCATAGGGGAGAATGGTCTCCGTGCTTCCCAAAAGGCGCATCAGAGGGTTTAAAAAGATCAAGCCAAAGACCGAGAGCAGCGTTCCTGCCAAAGCACCCGTAAAAAATGCCGTGGAAACGTAGCGCGTTGCCTCGTCGGTGTCCTTGTCGGCAAGCGCCTTGGAGACAAAAGTTCCCGAGCCGTGTCCCAGCATAAAGGAGATGGCTTGAATGATGCATTGCAGGGTGAACAGAATTCCCGTTGCCGCCTGCGGACTTTCCCCAAGCGTGCCGACAAAATAGGTGTCTGCTAAATTATAGATGCCCGTGATCAGCATGGATACCGTGGTGGGGAGTCCCAGCTTCAGGATCAGCCTTGACACGGGGGTTTTGGTCATTTTTTCATAATGGCGATCGGCTGCGGTCAAAATAACACTTCCTTTATTTTAGTGATATGATAAGCTTGGAGGCTGCTTCAAGCAAGCCAGCTTGAAGGCGGTTACCTCGCGGGTGTAGGTCTCGGTATCGTAAAAATAGGCAAGGCCGTGTCCTGCCCTTGGAATGGCAAGAAATTTTTTGTCGGATGCAATGGCGTCAAGAATCTCCAAGGACATGGAAAAGGGGACAAAGTCGTCCTCCTCACCGTGCATCAGCATGATCGGTACCTTGGCGTGTCGGACTGCCTCCACGGCACCCGGATCCGCAAGAGAGACGCGACCGATCAGACGCGCGCTGATGCGTACAAAGGGATAGCCGAGACGGTCGGGAATTCCCATGTCGCGGCAGACCTTGCGAATGATCGCCTCGGGGGAGGAATAGGGACAGTCGGCGGTAATGCCGACAACGTTTGGCGGCAGAGGGAGCGACGATGCCATCAAAACGGTGGCGGCACCCATTGAGACACCGCCCAAAAGGATGCGAACATCGTTTCCAAATCGGTCAATCGCATAATTGACCCAATCCAGACAGTCGTATTTTTCCTTTACACCAAAGGTGATGGTGTTTCCGTCACTGCTTCCGTGTGCGCGCTGATCGACGATAAGCAGATTATAGCCTGCGTCACGTGCAAGCTTGGCACCTCCGCAGCCGTCGCGCAGAGCATTGCTCCGCCAGCCGTGGAACAAAATTTCCAAATGGTTTTGGTCGGAAATATGATAATATCTTCCGCAAAGCGTCAGCCCGTCACGGGATCGGATCGAAACCGACTCGGATTCACAGCCCTCCAGCTCCTCAGCAAGATGTAGCATCGGATCGTGGGAAAGCTCATCCCTGACCTGATCCACCGATGCGCGCGTACCGATCTTCTTTTGGGCGTTGGAAAAATAGAACGCCTTGCGATAGCACCATAAAAGAATTGCCACAAACGCCAAAACAAGCAGAAAAACGGCAATTCCCAAGATCAAAAACGGCATGGCAAAATCTCCTCAGCGGTAATAAACGTAGTAAACGATGATCGTGCGCTCCTTGCCGTCATGCTCCAGATCGGGCGCGGTGATGACCACACCGTCCTTGGAGAGTAGCTCCCACGCCTGCATCTCGTCGATCTTGCAACGAAAGATCACGTCCGCCGAGGCAAAAACCAGCATCTCGTCGTCGCGGATGTTGAGGCCGCCGTTTTTGCCGATCACCTCGTCTACACCGTCAATCTTCTCGGTAACGTAGCGAATGTGATGATTGCTCATCTGCCTCGCCATCTCCCAGCGGTATTGCTTGCTGTTGGGATTTTTACTTTTTCGCGAAAAAAGTTTTTGAAACATATCGGCACCGTCCTTCTGTCTGTTCTACCTAATATTATAACCGAAAGAGCACGTAATTGCAAGAGTTTTTTGCGTCC
>JAGANE010000238.1 GCA_017624395.1 Clostridia bacterium | reverse complement strand
CCCTGACCTCTATCGGCAGTACCTACCGTCTGTCGATAAACTTTATCTAATCACTATGAAAAAACTTAGTGAAAGTTCTTGGAGGTGTCGAATGTGGCTTGCCACATTTAACTTCATTTCAAGAAGGTTCTGACAAAAAATCGGCAGTACCTATACGGCTACAAATGAATTGTATCTAACCACTATCCACTATTAAAAAATTCAGTGAAAGTTTTTGGGGGTGTCGGACCCTTTTTTCAAAAAGGGTCTGACAAAACCCGCGTCCCAAAAACCGCGCCCCGCCGGAGGCAACTCCGCGTCCCTATACTGATTACATATTTCATGTAAATGGGGGAGCATATGAGGGTATTACACGTCATCAGTGACCAGAACATTGGCGGGGCAGGGGTGTTGTTGACAACGTTATTGAGGAATTTTGACGGGGCGCGAGTCAGCAGCATAGTTGCGATGCCGAGGGGGAGCCTTTTGCGGGAGCGTGTGGAGGCGTTGGGGATTCCCGTCCGAGCGTTGGAGCATCGTGCAGACCGATATTCAGCGGCATCGGTGCGCGAGATCAGCGACTTGATCCGAGAGGCGGGCGCGGAGGTGATCCATGCCAACGCGGCACTCAATGCAAGGATCGCGGCAAGGAGATGCGGCGTAGCATCCTTGCACACTAGACATTGCTGTTATCCGCCGTCGGGCGTGTGGAAATTTTCCCCCGTGCGTTATTTGGGAGGCGTTTGGAACCGCTTTTATTCGGATCGTGTCATTGCCACGGCAGATGCGGCGGCAGAGGATCTTTTGGCGTTGGGAATTCCACGCGAGCGGATCGAGGTGATCATCAATGGCTCGGAGGCGATCCGAGAGGTTGAGGATGAGGAATTGGCGCAGACGAGGGCGACGTGGGGTGTGCGAGAGAATGATTTTGTGGTAGGGATCTGTGCGCGATTGGAGCCTTGCAAGGGACACGAGACCTTTTTGCGTGCGGCGCGGCGGCTGATGGAGGAGCATCCCGACATACCGTTCCGATTTTTGGTTGTCGGAGAGGGCTCACGGCGCAAGGCGTTGGAGGAGCTGGCAGAGCGGCTGTCGATCCTGCCGTGGGTGACCTTTACGGGCTTTGTGCGCGACATGGCTCCCGTTTATCGGTTGCTGCGCGTCAACGTCAATTGCTCCACGGGCACCGAGACGTCGTGTCTTGCACTCTCCGAGGGCATGAGCGCGGGCGTGCCTTGCGTGGTGAGCGACTACGGAGGAAACGCCGCAATGATCGGAGAGAGTGAGGCGGGGATCGTGTATCCCGTGGGGGATTATGAGGCGCTTGCCGACGCGGTGGGGAGAATTGCGACCGATGCTGCATTGGAAAACAGAATGCGGATCGCCGCTCTTGATCGCTACCGCACGCACTATACCGCCAAACGCATGGCAGACCGCGTTACCGAGGTGTATGAAAAAATATTGCGGTGAGGGGAAAGCAAAAGAGAGAACGAAACGGTTTTGTCCGTTACATTCTCTCTTTTTTATATTCGTTTATATTCGTACTCAATATTGATTGTCTATGCCTCAAAAATGCAACAGCGCGGAGGCGATTGCAAAGTAGACGATGAGGACGACGGTGTCAACGATGGTGGTGATAAAGGGACTTGCCATGACGGCAGGGTCAAGACCGATGCGCTTGGCTCCGATGGGGAGGAGCGCTCCCACGGATTTGGCAATGAGGATCGCGCAAAAAACAGTGGCGCAAACGATCATTGCGACGAGAAGATTGTTTTGAACCTCTCCCGTTTCCAAAACGGTGTAGCGTTGAAAACGGAAGTCAATGAGCATGACCTTGAGAAAGGTTGCGGCGGAAAGCACCAAGCCGCAGATCGAGGCAACGCGCAGCTCCTTCCAAAGAACGCGCAACACGTCGCGCATCTCGATCTCCCCCAAGGAAAGTCCGCGAATGATGGTGACCGAGGTCTGTCCACCTGCGTTTCCGCCCGTGTCCATCAGCATGGGGAAAAAGACCGTGAGAATGGCATAGCGTCCAATGGCGCTTTCGTAATGCGAGATGATGGCACCCGTAAAGGTGGCAGTGATCATGAGAAGCAGGAGCCACGGAATACGCTTTTGAAAGGTCTCCCAAACGCCCGTGCGCATGTAGGTCTTGTCACTTGGCAAAATTGCCGCCATCTTTTCAATATCCTCGGTGGCCTCGGTTTCCAAAACGTCCAGCGCGTCGTCAACGGTGACGATGCCCACCAAACGCTTTTCCTTGTCCACGATGGGGAGCGCCAAAATGCCGTAGTGCGAAATGGTGTTTGCAATTTCCTCTCGGTCGTCGTGTGTGTAGCCAAAAATGACATCCTCGTTCATGACGTCCCCGATCTTTTCACTCGGATCGGCAAAGAGCTGGGATTTGAGCGGAACAACGCCCGTCAGTACACGTGCCGCGTCGGTGACGTAGGCAACGTACACGGTCTCCTTGTCCAAGCCGTGACGGCGGATATGCTCCACGGCGCGATCGCAGGTCATCTCACTTTTGAGGTCAATGAATTCACTGGTCATTACGCTCCCCGCGCTATCCTCGGGATAGGACAAAAAGCGGTTGATCTCTGCGCGTGTTTCGGGCGTGGCAGACTTTAAAATACGCTTGACCATGCCTGCGGGCATTTCCTCCAGCATATCCACGGCGTCGTCCACAAACAGATCATCCAGCATGGCGCCGATCTCTCGGTCGGTCATGCGCTCAATGATGAGGGCTTGCTCCTCGGCTTCCAGCTCGGCAAAGATTGATGCGGCAACGTCTTTTTTTAATAATCGGTAGACCACGGGCAGACGTTCCCGTGCGTATTCGGATAAAAACTCAGCGGCATCTACGGGGTTCCACTCGTCAAATTGACGCATGAACGCGGGGTATTGTCGGGTTTCTAACAGGTTGAGTAATTCCAGGGCTTCTTGTTGTTTAATTTCGTTCATGGGATACCTCCGAGGGGGGGGGCAGCCTTGCATCAGCAAGGCTGCAGTGATATACTTCGCTGTCCGCAAAGTGTGATATTTTGCTACGCAAAGTGATATTCGCGCAGGCGCGAGTGATATTTGCCACAAGCGGCAAGTGAAAAGTTGTTTGCTGTTATTTCACCTCATCCGTCACTCGCAGGCTCGTGCCACCTTCCCCTGAGGGGAAGGCTGAAGTAACAATCGCTATGGTAAACGTAACGATTGCCACGGCAAAAGTAACTTGATCGCGAGAGCAGGCAGGGTTAGTGGTCCCTGACTGCTTTCGGGAGTACCTATGCGGCTACGAATAAATTTTATTTAACTACTATAAAAAATTCAGTGAAAGTTTTGAGGGGTGTGGGGCACTTTTTCAAAAGTTCCCCACGAAAATCTCGTCTCCCCGCTGGAGGCAAAACCGCGTCCCTCGTGCCCTCTCACTTACAAAGCTGATCAAGGGTTTGCTGATAGGCTTTGACCTTTGCTTGAGCGTGGGTGGTATCGGAGGCTTCGACCATATAATAGAATTTGATTTTTGGCTCGGTACCGGAGGGGCGAGCGACGATGACGTCGCCATTTTGGAGTCGGTAATAGAGGACATTTGCGCGGGGGAGACCCGTGGGAGTGACCTTTCCGTTTTGGGTAAAGGTTTCCTTGAGATAGTCTCCAACAAGAGCAACCGGCTCGTTTCCAAAGGCAGTGGGGGGCGTGTTGCGCAGACCGTCCATGAGTGCCGCCATGCGTGCCGCGCCGTCAAGACCCTCCATATAGATCTCCACGTTGGTTTCGTAGCAGAAGCCGTATTTTTCAAACAGTGCCTTCAAGGCATCGGAAAGCGTCATGCCCTTGGCTTTATAAAAGGCGGTCATTTCGCAGATGAGCATGGAGGTGACCACGGCATCCTTGTCGCGGGCGTAGGTGCCTTTGAGGTAGCCGTAGCTTTCTTCAAAGCCAAAGAGGAAGGAGCCGTCTCCCGTTGCTTCGTAATTTTTGATGACCTCGCCAATGAACTTAAAGCCCGTTAGCACGTTGTGCATCTTGACACCGTTTGCGGCACAGATCTTTGCGGCAAGCTCGCTGGTCACAATGCTTTTGACGGCATAGGGGTTTTTGGGCATGGTGTTGGTTTCCTTGTAGGCGGTGATGATATAATCCATCAGGAGCGCGCCCATCTGGTTGCCCGTGATCGTGGTAAAGGAGCCGTCGGGGGTACGCGTCATGACTCCCACGCGGTCGGCATCGGGGTCGGTAGCAACCACAAGATCGGAGCCTACCTTGTTGGCAACCTCAATACCCAGCGAAAAGACCTCTGGATATTCGGGGTTGGGCTTTTTGACGGTGGGGAAGTGACCGTCCACTACCATTTGCTCGTCCACGGTGTAGAGATGCTTTAGCCCTACGCGGCGCATGATTTCGGGAACCAGCTTGTGGCCCGTGCCGTGCAGGGGGGTGTAGACGATGGAAAGCTGATCGGCAACGGCTCTGACCGAATTGGGGTTGACCGCCTGTGCCTCTACGTTGGCAAGGTATTTTTCGTCGATCTCGGCACCGATCATGGTCACAGTGCCGTTTTGGAGCGCTTCGTCCATGGAGATCGTTTTGACGTCACGGAATACATCAAGTGCGTTGATCTCGGCGGAAACCGTGTCGGCATGCTCGGGCGGTAGCTGTGCGCCGTCCTCCCAATATGCCTTGTAGCCGTTGTACTGCTTGGGATTGTGTGAGGCGGTGATGTTGATGCCCGCTACGCATTTTAGTTCACGCAGAGCAAAGGAAAGCTCGGGCGTGGGGCGGAGCGCATCAAAAAGATACACGCGGATGCCGTTGGCGGCAAGCACGCAAGCCGCGGTTTCGGCAAAAAGCTGTGAATTGAGACGACAGTCATAAGCAACCGCAACGCCGTCGGCGGATCTGCCCTCCTTGATAATGAGGTTGGCAAGTCCTTGGGTGGCGTGTGCCACGGTGTGACGGTTCATGGCATTCATGCCCGTTTTCATGGTTCCGCGCAAGCCCGCCGTACCAAACGTCAGTCCCGACGTAAAGCGAAGCTCAATTTCGGCAGGATCGTTGGCAATGGCGTCAAGCTCTGCCTTTTCTTCAGCGGAAAGTGCAGGGGAATTCTTCCAATACTCGTAGTTCTTTAAATAGTTGCTCATCGTGTTTTCTCCTGAGGTCTGTAGAATAAATGAATGTAAAAGATAAAAATAGAATATGTCAGTTTGTGGCGAGATATGCACGCAACGCCTGCGATAGTTGGTCGGGACAGGACGTGCTTTTAAAGCCGCAACGAATGCCCGATAAACGTGAGATTGCCTCGGTTACCGTCATTCCGCGGATCAGTGCGGCAACGCCCTGCGTGTTTCCTGCACAGCCTCCGTGAAATTGTACCGATTGGATCACACCGTCCTCAATCTCTACGTCGATCGCGCGCGAACATACGCCTTTCGTCTGATACGTGAATTTTGTCATCGTTTTTTCCTTTCTTTTTTGGGGGGCGCGTTTTTTGGGGAAAACTTTTCGAAAAAAGTTTTCCCCAAACCCCTTTCAAAAACTTTCACTGTATTTTTGATTGTGACCCTCCTTTAAAAGCGGGACACACGGATTCCACCGTTTCTTCATCAAGGGTGAAAGTTTATCCCTTATGCAATCGTTTTTGGGTTTATCCGCATTCCAAAGACCTCTTGTGCAAAATCGCTGAAGCATGATTTTGCAGGGG
>JAGANE010000237.1 GCA_017624395.1 Clostridia bacterium | reverse complement strand
GCAGTGATAAGCTTGAAGAGCGTCTTTGTGTTCGTCCCACTTCAGAAACACTTTTCTGTGAGCACTATGCAAAGGTTGTTCAGTCTCACAGGGATTTGCCCAAGCTCTATAACCAGTGGTGCAGTGTTGTAAGATGGGAGAAGACCACCCGTCCCTTCCTTCGCTCCAGAGAGTTCTTGTGGCAGGAGGGTCACACCATGCACGAAAACGAGGAGCAGGCAAGAGAAGAGACCTTGCAGATGCTCAAGTGCTATGAGGACTTCTACCGTGAGACGCTGGCGATCCCCGCTGTGACGGGACGCAAGACCGAGAAGGAAAAGTTTGCGGGCGCACGCGAGACCTACACCATTGAGCCGATGATGCACAACGGCGTTGCCCTGCAGGGCGGCACCACGCACTATTTCGGCACGGGCTTTGCCGAGGCGTTTGACATTATGTACACCGCACGCGACAATACCCAAAAATATCCGCACCAGACCTCTTGGGGCGTTTCCACCCGTATGATCGGTGCCATTATCATGACGCACGGTGACGACAACGGTCTGATCCTGCCGCCTGCCATTGCTCCCATTCAGCTTGCCATCATTCCCGTGGCACAGCATAAGGAGGGCGTTTTGGAAAAGGCAAACGAGATCAAGGCAGAGCTCTCCAAAAAATTCCGCGTCAAGCTTGACGATAGCGATAACTCCACAGGTTGGAAGTTCAGCCAATACGAAATGAAGGGTGTTCCGCTCCGCTTGGAGATCGGACCGCGTGATATTGAAAACAACTCCTGCGTGCTGGTCAGCCGTGTCACGCGCGAAAAGACCTTTGTCTCCTTGGATCATCTTGCCGAGGAGGTTGAAAAGGCACTGCAAAAGGTACACGACGAAATGTATCAACGCGCATTGGAAAACCGTACCAACCGCACCTACGAGGCTCGTTCCTATGACGAGTTCCTTGACATCGCTGCCAACAAATCGGGCTATATCAAAGCCATGTGGTGCGGTGAGACCGCCTGCGAGGATGCCCTCAAGGACGCCACCGGCGGTGTAAAGTCCCGCTGTATCCCCTTCAACGAGGATCATCTCTCCGATACCTGCGTTTGCTGCGGCAAGCCCGCCAAGCATATGGTTATCTGGGGCAGACAGTATTGAGAAGTATATTTTTTGCGGGGGAAGGGACTTTTTTCAAAAAGTCCCTTCCCCCGCACCCCCATCTTCAAAAACTTTTACTGCATTTTTATAGTGGGAGTAAAATTCATTGGTAGCATCTGCCGTTTGCCGTTAGACGTTATCTAACCGCAGTAAAAATGCGTTAAAAGTTTTTGAAAGAGCTCGAGAAACCTTTTTTCAAAAAGCTTTTTCGAAAAAATCCAACAGAAAGGAGGTCGGATATGCAAAAGGCATGGAATATGATCAAGGAAGCGATACGGAACATAGACCCCGTGCTTTTTGGGTGTGCGACGCTTCTTTCAATCATCAGCATTGTGACGATCTGGGGCGCGGTGGACAATTTTGGAATGTCAAAGCTGCGCATGCAGGTAGCGATCTTTATTGTCGGGATATTTGTGACGTTTTTTATCGCATTTATTGATTATCGCGTGATCGTGGACAAGCTTTGGCTTTACATGCTGATCGGCTCGGTGCTGCTGCTTATCATCACCCTGCTATGGGGAAGCAGCGGAGAGAACCGTGAAACGGCAAACCGAAGCTGGCTGCAGATCCCGGGGACGGGATTTATGATCCAACCGTCGGAGTTTATCAAGTTTACCTTTGTTTGTACCTTTGCAAAGCATTTGTTTACGGTGCAGGATCATATCAACAAGCCGCTCACCGTTCTTTTGTTGGCAGGACACGCGGGGCTGATCGTGGGCTGTATTCTGCTTTCGGGCGACCTTGGCGTTGCCATCATCTACCTTGCCATCATTGCGGTTATGCTGTTTTGCGCGGGGCTTCATCCCGCTTATTTTGGCGGGGCCGTGCTGATCGTCATACTCTTGTCACCGTATTTGTGGGAGCATCTGTCAGATTATCAGCAACAACGTATCATCGTAGGCTTTAACCCCGAAATGGATCCGCTGGGCTACGGAATGCAGCCCTTGATGAGCCGCCAGGCGGTGGCGGCAGGCGGTCTTTTGGGTGAGGGCGTGCTGGGAGGATATTATTATGAGATTCTGCCCGCATCACACACCGATTTTATCTATGCCACCGTTTGTGAAAAATTCGGTTTTCTCGGCGGTGCGCTTGTCATCATCATATTTATGGTCATGGTAGTGCGCGTGTTCATGATCGCGCGGACGGCAAGCCGTTCCGATTACGGTGGCTTGATCTGCGTGGGCATTGGGGGAATGCTGGTGGCGCAGATTCTGCTCAACGTGGGAATGTGCTTTGCCATGCTTCCCGTCATCGGTATCACACTGCCGCTTCTTTCCTGCGGTGGCTCGTCCATGCTGGCAACCTTTATGATGCTTGGACTTTTGCACAACGTATATGCGCACTCGGATGCGGTTCGGTCGGAGGAGCGGCGCGAAACTTTTGATCTGGATATTTCACTTTACGATACATAAAGCGCTTTTCGGTTTCATATAGTTTACCAACAATGAAACATGGGAGGCGCTATATGTTTATCTATTCACTTCGTGCAAGCACCGTCAAGCTGGTGGGGGTGATCTGCGTGGCTTTGACCGTTCTCATCACGCTGATTGCCTTTGTTCCCACCTATGCCGTTCCGTCGCAGGGCTCCACCGACGTGGACGGAGAGATCAGCTACCGCTATGATAAGGTCAAAACTGCCGCCGATGCGGTGGAGTTTCTTGCGCAATTTGGCTGGGAGGTGACCGCCGAGCCGGTGGAATGCAAGACGGTAACAATTCCCGCAGAATTTGACAAGGTGTTTGCCGCCTACAACGAGATACAGAAGGAGCAGGGGCTGAACCTGAATAAATTCAAGGGCAAGGACGTTACCCGTTATACCTTTTGTGTGACCAATTATCCCGATTACGAGGGAACGGTCTATGCAAACGTGCTGGTGTATCGCAACCGTGTGATCGGAGGAGACGTTTGCTCCGCGGATGCCACGGGATTTGTACATGGATTTGAAAAGGATTGATTTTCATCAAAAGGAAACGGTGGCAATTGCTTTTCCGTTTCCTTTTTTTGTATCAAAAATTCTTCTCTTTTTGCTCCAAAAAATATTTTGAAAAAAATTTCAACTTTTTTTCAAAAACCTCTTGCAATTTCAAAAAAGATGTGGTATAATATGAAAGTCGTATGACAAGGCCCCTTAGTCAAACGGTCAAGACGTCGCCCTCTCACGGCGAAGATATGGGTTCGATTCCCGTAGGGGTCACCAATTGAATATTGAGCAAGTCCCCAAGGCTTGCTTTTTCTATGCGAGGTTCCGTCGCGGTTGGTATGCACCGAGTTGCTTATATTCTCCGCGCCGTTTTCTATGTAAAAACGGTGGAACTCTTGCCCAACATACAAAAATGCAATCTCAAAGTTACAAAAGAGATTGCATTTTTTCTTTTTTTGTGATACAATATAGAATAGTGATGAAAGAATTGGGAGGAAAGATCATGATTTCAAAATCAATTGCGGAATCTGTGCTTGCCTGCGCCATGTCGGGCGGTGCGGATTTTGCGGAGCTTTACGGGGAGATCACCCGTAACAATTCGATATCTATGGTGGACGGAAAGATCGATCGCGCCACCGATAACCTTGTGTCGGGCGTGGGCATTCGCGCATTCCTCGGTACGCGCACCGTATTTGCATCAACGTCGGACATTTCACGCGAGGGCTTGATGAAATGCGCACGTGCAGTGGCTGCGGCAATGGGAGAGATCAAAGCCGAGATCTCGGTCACGCTTCGGGAGCGCTTTTTGCCCAACATTCACCCTGCCGCCGTGGTGCCGTCGGGCGTTGATGCCCGTGTGCGCGCGGAGCTTTTGCGCGCAGGCTGCTTTGCGGCAAAGGAGTACGATCCTGCCATTTCGCAGGTCACGGGCTCCTTGATGGGTGTTGATCATACCATTTTGGTTGCCAATACCGAGGGGCTTTACACCACCGACCGACATATCCGAACCAGAATTGCCGTTTCCGCGGTAGCAAGCGCGGCGGGAGTCAATCAGTCGGGCTCGGCATCCCCCGGAGCAGGCATGGGCTTGGAATTTTTTGACCGTGTCAATCCCGCCGATGTGGGACGTGAGGCATCGCGTCAGGCAATGGTCAATCTGCGCGCCGATTACTGTCCTGCGGGAACCATGATGGTCGCCATTGAAAACGGCTTTGGCGGCGTGATTTTCCACGAGGCTTGCGGACACTCTCTGGAGGCGACCTCGGTTGCCATCGGTGCATCGCAGATGGCAGGCAAGCTGGGACAGCAGATTGCAAACGTCAAGGTGACCGCCATTGATGACGGAACCATCCTCGGCGCATGGGGATCGGTCAATATTGACGACGAGGGAACCCCGACACAGCGCAACGTGCTGATTGAAAACGGAATTCTCAAAAACTATATGATCGACCGCCTCGGCTCGCGCCGTATGGGAATGCCCATGACGGGAAGCGGACGGAGACAGGGCTACACCTATGAGGCGACCTCGCGCATGACCAATACCTTTATCGCCAATGGAACCGACAAAAACGAGGATATCATTGCGTCGATGGAAAACGGACTTTACTGCCGCAAGATGGGCGGCGGTTCGGTCAATCCTCTCACGGGTGCCTTCAACTTTGCCGTTACCGAGGGCTACCTTGTAAGAAATGGAAAGATCTGCGAGCCTGTTCGCGGTGCTTCTTTGATCGGTACGGGCTCCGAGATTCTGCAAAACATTGATATGGTTGGACAAAATCTGGAGACCGCGCAGGGTATGTGCGGCTCGTCCAGCGGTAGCGTTCCCACCGACGTGGGACAGCCCCTGATCCGTGTTTCCACCATTACCGTAGGAGGTCGTTGAGATGAGATTTGACGAGATCAAGCAGGTGCTTGCCGATGCCGCGACGCGCGCAGGACTTGCCGAATATGAAATATATTACCAAATAGAAGAAAGTGTCAGTGCCGAGACCCTCAAGGACGAGATCAGCTCATTTGCATCGGGCGTCAGCGGCGGTGTTTGCTTCCGTTGTATCGTGGATGGAAAAATGGGCTATGCTTCGGGAGAATTGATGACCGACGATGCGCTTGAGGAGCTGGTGCAAAAGGCGATCTCCAATGCTCGTTGTATTGATAACGACGACGAGGTATTCATTTTTGCAGGCTCACCCGAGTATGCAAGCTTGCCAGAGCGTGACATCAGACTCAATGACGTTACCGCCGTCCGTGAAACGGCACTTGCCCTGCAAAAGGCTCTTTATGCCGAGGATGCAAGGGTAACGGACGGAACGCAGAGCTATGCGCTTTCGGTGACCAACGAGATCGCGCTCTATAACTCTCACGGACTGTCTCTTTCTAACCGTGTTGGCATGAGCGGAGCATACGTCAATCCCGTGGTGCGTGACGGCGAGGAGGCGCAGGAGAACTTTGAGTTTGGCGAGGGAGCCACCTTTGCCGATCTGACTGCACTTCCCGCAAAGGGTGTAAAAGGTGCCTTGGATAAGCTTGGCGCGGGCGGCGTTGCTTCGGGAAATTACGACGTGGTGTTTGACGGCACGCAGTTCCGTCAGTTCCTCTCCACCTTTTCCCCCGTGTTCTCCGCCAAGAACGCGCAGCTCGGGCTGTCGCTTCTGGCAGGCAAGGAGGGTGAGACGGTTGCCGCAAAAGGGGTGACGTTGGTTGACGATCCCATGCGTGCCGAGTCTCCCATGCAAACGCCTTTTGACGGCGAGGGCGTTGCCACCGCGCGCCGTAACGTCATTGAAAACGGTGTTTTAAAAACCCTGCTCTATGACCTGACTACCGCCAAAAAGGGCGGCGTTGCTTCTACGGGAAACGGGCAAAAGGGAAGCTACGCCTCTCCCGTTGCTATCGCTCCCTACAATTTTTCGGTTCAAGCAGGAGATGCGAGCGAGGAGGAGCTGTTTGCCGCTGTTAAAAACGGTATTTATATCACCGAATGCAAGGGCTTTCACGCAGGTACCAATGCGGTGACGGGTGACTTTTCCATTGAAAGCGCAGGCTTTATGATCCGAGACGGAAAGCGCGCCGAGCCGATCAAATCCTTTACGGTTGCGGGCAATTTCTTCGACCTGCTCAAGCAGATCGACCGCATCGGCAAGGAGGTCAAATGGGGAATTCCGGGCGGATTTACCGTTTTCGGTTCTCCCGACGTGTTGGTAAAGGACGTTAGTATTGCGGGAAAATAAGATATAGGGATTTTTGTGGGGAAAACTTTTTGAAAAAAGTTCCCTTAACGGAAATAAATCCAACTGCTATTGGAAAAAATAATTAATGGAGAATACTAGTGAATCGACTATTATATAGCAAATTCAAAGAAAGTCTCATGTTATCATTGCGTTGGGTAGTTTTGCTAACATTAATTGCAACTGCTTTCTTTGTTTTTTCGTTATTGACCTATCTTGACGTGATTGCCGTGTTTGAACAGACAGAAAAAGATGCTTCAATACAGTTTGTTTTGGCATTAATTTTTGAAATGGGAGCAATTAGTGGAGCTTTTGTCGTTTTGGTACCCTATTTTCGTGACTATAAGTTAATAAAAAACGAAACCTATATAATTCTAAATGCAGTTGTCTCTCGCTTTGATTTTTATTTGAGTGGTTATGAACCTATAGAAAAGGTTTGGTTTCCTGTGTTTGAAGATGTAAATTCTGGTAAGACACTAAAAATAAAAGTTGATGAAAAGGTTGAAATTGGGGAAGGGTATTCTATTGCTTATTTGCCTAGAACAAAAATTTCGGTCATCAAAAAAAGTAAGTAATTTTAATTTTCTATTTATACTATCTCCGCACTTGGAAACAGGTGCGGAGTTTTTTAATTATAAACAAAATGAACAATCTCCAAACACAATCCAAATGCGTCAAAGTTTTTGAAAGGGAGAGGGGGCGCGGGGGAGAGGG
>JAGANE010000236.1 GCA_017624395.1 Clostridia bacterium | reverse complement strand
TCAGACGTGTGCTCTTCCTATCTAAAGCATATCCATCAAGGAATACGGCAGATAGTCCTATAAAAAGTCATTGATGGACGGAAATCCGAATACACAAAAATCCGCCATTTGGTTGGCAAGATAACGAAAAACGACCGCCCCCCCATACACGGCAAAAAGCGGAGCACAGCTTTTTGCACCCAGCCGATGGATCGCATATACCAAAAAGCCAAACGAGATCCAATAAAATGAATAATTAAAAAACAAGATCACAATGTCGATTACAGAAGGTAACACCGTATTGGCAAGCAAAACATCGCTTGCAACAAATCTTGCAATCGGTGTGCATACCGCCGCATAGAATAAGGCAATGGCAAATAAACAGATCGCAAGTCTTACGGTCAGTTTTTTTCTGCGATAGCCTTCAAACAAGGATAGCTCCACGGTCAAAATTCCCTTTCCAATTGATTTCGTCCTTCATTATATCACATTCTGCGGTGTATTTCACGACTTATTTGTAAATATTTTTTGTTTATTTGCATATTCTGTTAGAAAAAAGAAACCAAGCGGCATGGGAAAGGAGCCTTGTTGCATTTATGAGTACGGATTTGCAGATTTTAACAATTCCCCAAAGCTTTGATCATAAAACGTTGCTTACCTGCGTTGATGCCATAAACCATCAATTTCCTTTTTTGCAATACAGTTATTTGGGAACTTCAATTCTTGGGAGAGGAATTCCCCTTTTACGTCTTGGAATCGGTAAAAAAGCAGTTTTATACGTAGGCGCACATCATGGCATGGAGTGGATCACCTCTCTGGTGCTGATGCGCTACGTCAAGGAGCTTTGTGAGTGCGTTCAAAGAAAAGGGGCATTTTATCAATATGATGCTGAATTTTTCTTACAGACTTATTCCGTCTACGTCATTCCAATGCTCAATCCCGACGGCGTGGAATATCAGATACATGGCATTACCGATGACAACCCTCTTTTAGAAAAAGTGCGCGTGATGAACAAAAGCTCCGATGATTTTTGCCACTGGCAAGCAAATGCACGCGGGGTGGATCTGAATCACAACTACGATGCGGGATTTGCCGAATACAAGGTGTTGGAGGCGGAAAACGGTATTGTGGGCGGCGCTCCTACCAGATTTAGCGGTGAGACTCCCGAATCCGAGCCGGAGGTGGCAAGCCTTTGTAATTTTATTCGCTTTCATAACGAGCTTTGCGGTGTTCTGACGTTACACACGCAGGGAAAAGAGATCTACTACCAAAGCGGAGGTGTGGAATTGCCCAAAACACGATCGGTTGCCCAAAAGCTCTCCAAGCTTTGCGGCTATCGGATCTCCGACACAGAGGGGCTTGCATGTTACGGCGGATTAACAGATTGGTGTGTCCAAAGAATGGGGATTCCATCCTTTACCTTGGAATGCGGAAAGGGTGTCAACCCTCTGCCGCTTTCCCAATTTTTTCCCATTTATACAGATCTGCGCCGTCTGCTTTTTACGTTCCCCGTCTTACTTTCATAATGAGGATTTCACTTTTTTTGAAAAAAGTATTGAGATTTTAGACAAAAAGTGGTATCATGTTATTAATAAGACTTTTAAAAGGAAGGATCACGGATATGACGGACGTTTCTGTGGTGGCTTGTGCATCTTATGATGAGGCAGAGGTCACACAAGCGCTGAAAAGCGTTCTGAAGCCGCTGGGTGGCTTGGATTGGGTCAAAAAAGGAATGAGAATTGCCATTAAAGCCAATCTGGTTTCCATGATGAAGCCCGAGCTTGCCGCAACCACTCACCCTGCCCTACTTTGTGCCTTGGTAAAGATGCTATGCGAGCGCGGTGCCGAGCCAATCATCGGGGATAGCCCCGGAGGACTTTACAACGCGGCGGTCGTTAACCGCATTTACAATGTCACGGGCATGAAGCAGGCAGAAGCTGTGGGTGCCACACTGAATCAGGATTTTGGGAGCTGTGAAGCAAGCTTTCCGGATGCTATGATTGCCCGTCAATTTACATATACCTCTTATCTTGATCACGTTGATGCGATCATAGATTTTTGCAAGCTGAAAACACACGGTATGATGGGAATGAGCGCCGCCGTAAAAAATATGTTTGGTGTTGTTCCCGGCACCTTTAAGCCCGAATATCATTTCCGCTATCCCGATCACCGCGATTTTGCAAAGATGCTGATCGACCTCAACAGTTACTTTGCTCCCAAGGTCAGGCTCTGCATCGTAGATGCCGTGATCGGCATGGAGGGCAATGGCCCGACCCAAGGAACACCGCGCCATCTCGGTGCCCTGCTTGCATCGGTCTCGCCTCATCCGTTGGATCTTCTTTGCGCAAAGCTGATTGGGCTCACTCCCCAGGACGTTCCCACGTTGGAGGTGGCGGTAGAATGCGGCTTGATCCCACCGTCGGCAGAGCAACTGAACGTCAGCGGAGATCCTGCACTGTTCTGCGTAAGTGATTTTCAAAACATACACGTGCGTCGCAGTCTCCAATTTGAGGGGCGCGGAAAATTTGCCGCAGCCTTTGTGCGTTCTGCCTTGCGTGCTGAGCCTCGTCCCGACAAAAAACTTTGCATTTCCTGCAAAAAATGTGCCGAGATCTGCCCTGCTCACGTGATTAAAATGAAGAACGGCATTCCCGTAATTGATAAATCCCGTTGTATCACCTGCTTTTGCTGTCAGGAATTTTGCCCCGTTGGTGCAATGAAGGTTCACCGTCCATGGATCGCGCAGATTATAAACAGAACAAAATAAAAATGAAAAGATCTCTTGCCCGGCAGGAGATCTTTTTTTGATAAAATATTACATTTTGGGCAAGATAAATGTAACGAAGTAAAATAAGGAGCTTATATGCGATCTCGTATCATGACATGGATCCGCGAATACGCCCTTTTGACATTTGCCTCTGCGGTAATGTCAGTCGGCATTTATTTTTTTGAATTTTTGAACGGCTTTACCACGGGAGGCGTCAGCGGTTTTTCATTGATTTTATCTGCATATCTTCCGAAATTAAGTGCGGGAATGATTATGCTAACGGTCAATTTGCTGTTGTTGGCAATCGGCTTTTTGGTTGTGGGAAAGGAGTTTGGCTTAAAAACCTTTTTTTGCAGCATTGCAGTATCGTTTGGCACACTTCTATTAGAGCTTTGGGTGCCGCGCACGGCGCCATTGACGGATGAACCGATGCTGGAAACGATCTTTATGGTATTGCTTCCCGCGTTTGCCATGGCAATCATGTTTTATCTCGGCGCCTCCTCCGGGGGAACAGACATCATTGCAATGATCCTCAAAAAATACTTTTCTCTCAATATTTCAAACGCACTTTTTTTCTCGGATCTTCTTATCGTTTTCTTTGCTTTTGCGGTGTTTGGAATAGAAGCATGGCTGTTCTCCTTATTTGGCTTTTTTCTGCGCATTTTGTTGATCAATCTTTTTTTAAAAAAGATCAACGCCTCAAAATATTGCACGGTGATCACCTCTCCCAAATTTCGGGATATAATCTGCGATTATATTACTAACGAGTTAAAAAGAAGTGCGACCGTCAGCGAAGAATTTATCGGTGCCTATCATAACGAAAAAAAGAGCGTTTTGCTCTCCGCACTTACCCGCCGTCAGGCGGGTAAGCTAAAGGAGTTTACAAAAACGCTGGATGAAAAAATTTTGATTATCATTTCCGAAACAAGCGAGATCACGGGAAACGGCTTTCGCGAAATGCTTTGATCACGGTTGCTCGGCCGTGTTATTAACCGTTACGGTAAAGATCATTTGCCCTGCGTACTCTCCAGCAACGCGAATGTCGGAGGGGTCAACCTCCAGCTTTCCCGTGACGGTTCTGTCCTCGGTTACGGTTGCAAATACGTCCCCACTTTCAAATACCTCGTCGTTTTCGTCATAAACAAGATACGGTAAGGTAACGTTGTTGCAGTAGAGCAAAAATTAGTAGTTTGGAGCTGATAAAGAAAGCGCAATCTCCTTTCCGTTCAAATACGTAATGCCGCTGAAAACCACATCAAATTCGGCAGAAACAGGATCGGCGGTATTGCTTCTTACGATCTCGCCCATCGGAATTCCCGAGGGAATCGACACGGTAAAGACGGGCTTGCTGGCTGCGGTTGCAGTGACTGAAATTTCGGTACTTCCGCTTCCGTTTTGTGGTGTCAGTGATAGATTTTCGGCACTGACAGAGAAGATTGAGAAAAACACTGCGACACAAAGAGATAACCAACAAACGGACAGGCTTTGAAATAGCTTCACGGTCATTCCTCCTCTCCGACGGAAACCAAAGAAATATCAAAAATCAAGGTTCCGAGATATTCGTCCGTATAAACGATCTGACTTTGATCAATTTCAAGGCGTCCCTTTACGGCATCTGTATTGATCTCGTCAAACACGGCAAAAACGTCACCGCTATCCAATGCATTATTTTCCGTTAGGCTGTTGTAGAGCTTGTAGATCAGCTCGTGTGTACCCTCTTCATTTTGCAAAACAAAGCTTCCGCTCGCAGTACGAACCGAAACCTGCACTTCTTTTTCTCCAAACAAATTGTTGACATTGGCAACCGAAACCTCAAACGGAATGGTTTTGTTGGCGGTGCTTGCCGTTTGTACCAGATCGGTAGCTCCCAGGGTTGCGGGAATGGAAACAGTATAGGTAGGCGACGGAACTACTGCCGTGGCAGTTACGTAAGCACTTTTTACGATCTCGTCGGGGGCACTGCCAAGGCAAAGCGGTTGATCACCCGAACGCATCACCTTTGTCGGCTCACCGTAAAACTCACCCCAACGGTAAACCAAGCCGTATTCATCAATTGCAATGCAGGATTTTCCGTAAGAATCAATTGCTACGATTTTGATGTCATCAAAGCCGGAAACCTGAATGGGCGCGTTATAGATATCATCCAAGGACGGATCTCCCGAAAGCGTGTCCACAAGATTTCCCCATGCGTAAACGGTTCCGTCATCGGAAAGCCCTAACATATGATAATTGCCTGCGGCGATGGAAATAAATTCAACGTCGGTTGGTATATTCGTTTCGTTGTCGGGATCCCCAATCCAATTTGAAGCGTATAAAGGTGCGGAGCTTACGTTGTTTCCAAATTGCATGTGAGTGTTTTTGCCGATATTTTTTATGCTTCCGTCAGTTCCCAAAAAAGAGGTGTGATTTAAACCAAACGCTATTTGAGAGATAACAAAACCGTTTGGTAACGTAGCCTTCAAAGGAACAATGACCGATTCAGAGCCCTATGCCCCCGATTGCATTTTATCGTTTTTACCCCAAAGGTAAACGCTACCGTCAGCGGCAATGGCGGCGATATTGGAATTGCTTGCAAAAATCTTTGAGATAAAAACGCCTCTCAAGGCTTCTATTTGCGTCGGTTCAATGGCATATTCACCATTGTTTTTGTTCTCTAAGCCTAAAAGGCCGTTGGTATAGTCTCCCCACGAATAGAGCGCACCGTCTGCAGTCAATGCAATTGACACACAGTTACTTGCAACAATTGCAACAACGGTCTTTTCACGTAACGCACCTTCTACCAAACGCGGAGCTTCGCTCTTTGCAAGCGTTTCGGGATTTGCCGCAAGCTGACCTGCCGCGTTGCTTCCCCATGCATAGACCTTTCCATGGTCCGAAAGTGCCAACATATGGTCGGTTCCCGTTGAGATTGCCGTAAATTTTAATTCCGAAGCATCATTGACTGCGGTGGGGGTTGTTGCGGAGGTGACATCGTTAGAATCGGTTTTCCAAGTCCACACCACGCCACTGTCATCAAGAGCGGCAAAATACGTTTGTTGCATTTCGACAGCAGGGGTTACAGATGTTGCAGCAACCGCCGACACCGTATAAAGACCTGTTGTACAGAACAACAGTGCCGCACACAAAAGCAATGATAAAAGCTTTTTCATGTTTTAGTGTTCCTTTTTTGTTCTTTATTGAACGGTTAGGTCTGTTTCTACGTTTGCACCGTTCATGGGAGTGTGCGATTCGTCAAGTGAAAAACATTCAATCACCACACACATTGTATATTTTCCTTTTTCCAAAGTTCTGGAAAGCCGAAGATCGGTAACTGCCTGTCCCGGAGGAACCAAGCCCGATACGTAGATCTGCTCTCCGCTCTCCTTGAGTGTCAAGGTAAAACGAAAATAGCAGGGATTTCCCTGCGGATTGAGTAATACCATTTGCACGTTTTTCTGTCCCGACGGCAAAACGACATCCGCATAGCCCGGAATGGAAATGCTTTCGGACGAAGAATTGTTGGTATGAATGCTTTCATAATCCTTGGCATTGGGATCGATTTCCCATGGATCAAAACGATCTTTGCCGATCCATATTCCAAAAAAGATACCGCCTGCCAACAAAAGCGAAAATCCGATAGAAAAAACAGCAAGAAGCGGTTTGGAAATGAGGATACCACTCTTGGGTGCTGATGCTGTCGGTTCTTTCGTTTTTGCGGTGCTTTCCGCAATGTTTAAAGCGGATGCCTCTATTTGTTTCTCTGTGGCGAGATGTGTTTCTTCAGCGGAGGCATCGCCCTCCTCGGTGTTGTTGCCAGATTCTTCATTTGTTTTTGTTTCCGCAGGTTCCTCCGGCATATCTCCCACAACGTTTTCTCCATCTGAGTGTATTTCCGTTGGTGATGACTCCTCTGTTGGCAAAAGATTTTCATCCTTATCAAGCGGTTCTATCTCATTTTTTGTGGCTATATCGGTATTTTCTTTTGATAATTGCTCCTGCGTTTCAGATTCAATGTCCGCAGGGAGGTTCTGATCCTTTTCATCCATTGGTCACATCACCTCACTTGGTTTGTCATATTTTGTCGATGAAAATATTATATCATAGTTACAACCAAAAATCAATATTAAATGGTAAAATAAAGTAAAAAAGCAAGGGGCACACTTTCGCTAACAAATCAAGGCGTGGCCTTGTATATCTTAATGATGCATCGCCTATGGCGATATGATGCATTTGCTTCGCAAATAT
>JAGANE010000235.1 GCA_017624395.1 Clostridia bacterium | reverse complement strand
GCGTCCGCCGTAGGCAAGAAAGATGGGCAGGTTTCCAAAGTTGTAGATGTGGTGGTAGATGGGGCGGATACCCAGAGATCCCATGCTGGTGATGATCATGGAGCCGTGGAAGGGGCTGAGCCACAACAGCTTTTTGGGCAACAATCCAAAATAATCAAGGAAGTTCAAAAACTTCACCGTCCAGCGGCAAAGCAATCCCGGGATCAGCGAAAGCACCTTATTCAGCTTATCAAACGAGCTTTTGTCATCGGGCTGAGAGGTAACGTCGGTAACTGCCTTATTAAACTTTTCATAGACCTCGTCCACGGTGTCGTCCGCCTCAAAGCGCACCTTGATGCAGGTATCGGGCGCATCGATAGAAAGCGTTTTTTTGATGGTCATTACGATTTGAATATCGTTGCGATGATAGATCTTTTGTCCGCTGACAAAGCGGTTCAATCCCGGGCGTTGAGAAATGGCACGCAGATATGCCGCGATCATGATGTGCAAAAATCCAAAATTGGTCTTGCCCTCCTTCACCTTTTGGCGGCAAAAGCGGTCGGTCTTTGTCACGTCAAACATATCGGCATAGGTATTGCAGGCGTCGCAACGGTCGGGCATGATGTAGGGCATAAACTTGTTCATGGGGTTGATGGTTCGCAGCTTGTAGCCGTCCGAGCGATCCCCCCAACGGCGGCGTCTTTTCTTTTTCTGTTCAGCCATGAATAAAAAATTCCTTTCTGCTCCCATGGGGAGTATTTCGAGTTTTTTCGATGGTTTCCTTTCTATTATAAACGAAAGTTCACAATCGGTCAAGTGATTTTATAAAAAATTTACGATTATGCTTGAAAAAAAATGCTTTTTGCGGTATAATGATAGAAACATGAGCAGATTGAGGAGCAAGCAAACGGATGAAACACGTTGATATTTACACCGACGGTGCCTGCCGAGGAAATCCCGGACGCGGCGGATGGGGGGCGATCCTGGTTTATGCGGGAATTGAAAAGGAGCTTTCGGGCGGTGAAGCGATGACCACAAACAACCGCATGGAGCTTTCTGCCGCCATTGAGGCGCTTTCCGCTTTGCGGGAGCCGTGTGAGGTGACACTGACCTCGGACTCCAAATATCTTGTGGATGCCATCACCAAGGGCTGGGCTATCTCATGGCGTGCCAAGGGCTGGAAACGGGCAGACAGATCCCCCGCCCTCAATCCCGATCTTTGGGAGCGTTTGCTGGAGCTATTAGAAATACACGACGTGACACTGGTATGGGTCAAGGGACACGACGGACACCCCTACAACGAACGGTGCGACCGCCTTGCCACAGACTTTGCCGATTCGTTTGCCTGAACATACAATAGGAGCCGATGCAGGTCTGCATCGGCTCCTGTTTTGTTTATTCTCTGCGACGTCGGATGGCGCTGAGCAGCTCTGTCCACAATAACAGCACTGCCGTAACCGCGATCACCGTCACAACGCCTCCGGGAGTTTGCAAAAAGCTTTGTAAGCGCCCCACTGCGGGAATGACCGCCACCACCTCACCGATGATACGCTCCGCGGGGAATTCCTCGTCGTCGGTGTTGTTGGCGTCGCCTCGCGTTGTGATCCATGTATGTCCGTTTTCATCAACACGCATGGAAACAATGCGATGTGTGATGGGGTGATTATTTCCGCGATAGGTCACCACGTCTCCCACGGCATAGTCGTCGGTTTGGTAAAAGACGACCAGATCGTTGACCGATATGCGGTCCTCCATACTTCCCGAAGCAACAATAGCAGTACCAAGTCCCAGCACCGTGGGACAATTGTCACCCGTTTGCTTACGCTTGACATAGCAGGCGATATTAAAAACCGCGATCAGGGTAAAAGCCACGATCAGCAATGTGGTAAGAATATTGGCAAGCCTTTTGATAAGATCACCTCCTCGGTTTGGGCAGATTTTGGGCGAGGTCAAGCCCCGTCAGATTACCGACAACTTCTATTTAGAAAACAACATTTTTAAAAAGGCACAAATTCCTTAGCCGCTTTTCTCTTGCAGGAAGGAGGCGCAAGAGAAAAGCTTACAAAAGAGAACGCCGTAAGTGGAGTTTCGCTCTCTGCGGAGAGCGAGGAGGCTTTCGCAGCCTCCACCGCGCAAGCTTTTGAAAAAGCTTGACCAAAACTTTCCCAAAATGGAAGTTCGTTAGAAGCTCAAGTTCCTTAGCCGCTTTTCTCTTGCAAGAAGGAGGCGCAAGAGAAAAGCTTACACAAGAGAACGCCGTAAGGGG
>JAGANE010000234.1 GCA_017624395.1 Clostridia bacterium | reverse complement strand
CGCTCCGATCAGCATCGGAAAATCGGTAAACAGAGCAAGCAGCGTCAAAAGGGCAGTCAGGCAAAGTCGAAGGATCAGATGCTTGCGGTCATGCAGATATGCCGCACGTACGCCGTCTGCTTGCGCGGTATCAACAAATTCCTCACCGCGATAGCCAAATGAGGTGCGGTAATGGCGGTGATCGGAGCCTCCGTTTTTCTTCAGATGCTCACTTTTCAGACGCTTGAGATTTTCATATCCCACCAAGCGTCCAAGCTCGGTCTCGTAGCCAAGCTCAAAGATCATGGCAATGTCGTCCTCGGAAAGACCGCTTTTTTGGCGGACAAGCTCAAGTGCGGATAGCTCCTGCTCGTCCTGCCCCGACTTTTTCAAACGGCGGCTTTGCAGGGACGATGTCTTTTGCAGCTCCTTTTCCTGCTCTTCGGGTGCATCTATGGGGATCTCCTCAGTCAACAATTCCTCGGGCAGTGCCTCGTCCAGCACCTCCTCCAGACCGTCATCGGAGAGCGTGGTTACGGGAATGCTGTTGATGACGCGTGTCGGCTTCTTTTTTTCTTGTTTGACACTTGTCCTTTTGGGCGTTGCTTTGGGAAGGGAAACGCCCTCTTTTTTGGTTGTCGTGGGCTTTTTGTGTTTTTCGGTAGACTCCTCCTTGCGTGTAGGAGAGGATACGGTGTTTTTAATTGCCGTAGGGTCATTATCCTCAGCTCTTACAGGGGGGAGGGTGACGTTTTTTTCTTTTTTCATGCTTGGATCTATGGTTTCCGATAGAACGGATGAGTTGTTTCGTTGACTATCGGCGTTGATCTCCTTTCCGATTTTGATCGGCTCTGCCGAGGGGGATTCTGTGTACAGCTGCGGCACGGATTTGGGCTTGTCCGCAGTGCGTGGACGAATGACGATGGTTTCTTGCTCCTCGGTTTGCTTGACGTGGGGACGAATGACGATGCTGTCATGATCGGTCCCCTGCGATTTTTTGGAAAAATCGGGAGCATTGGAGGAGGTTGGCAGAGTGACCTTGGGAATGATACGAATAGGGGGATTGGATGGCGTCGCTTGCTTTGCGGGCTTGGCAGCCGGGGGGGCAACGGGGGGCTTGATAAGGATGGGTTGATCCTTTGACGGTGTTTCCAAAGCTGTTTCCATTGGCGATGCCTCGGATAACGGTTGCGGGATTTGTTTATCCGCTGTATCCTCCTTGCCTTGTTGCGATTTTGAGTCGGCACTTTCACCCGTTTCCGTTGGCGTTGGCGGTGTGGGAGCCGGCTTGCGCAGAGAAAGGAAGATCATGGAATCAGTATGTGTGTCCTGCTTGGGGGATTCCTTTGATGCGGGTTCCTCCAATCCGTTCTTTTTCAATGCTTCTTCTTCCAATGCGGAAGCTTGCGGTGCCTGCTGCAAGGGGGCTGACGTTTCCGATTCCTCAAGTGTTTCGTCCTCTCGCGGCTCTGCATCGGGGAGGGCTTCGGTCAAAACGTCTGTATCTGCCTTGTTGATCGGCTTCTCCTCGGCTTCTATCGTCGCTACGGGAGGTTCTTGAGAGCGCTCCGTTACGGGTGGCTCTTGCTTGTCAACCGATGGAGGAGCGATCATGGGCTCCTTCTTTTTCGGCTGTCGCGGTTTGCGTGCCTTTTTCTCTTTTTTGGGAGCGGGTGGCTCCGCAATCGGTAAATCGGCTGATGTTTCCTCAAGAATCTCGGGAGCGGGATCCTCGGCTTGGGCAAAAACGGGGGCGGTGACATCCTCGGTGACCTCCAAGGTCGGTTCTCTTACAGTTTCCGTATCTTTTGCCGCCGTATCTGCAACGGATTC
The DNA here is from genome assembly GCA_017624395.1 of Clostridia bacterium. Classification (GTDB taxonomy): domain Bacteria; phylum Bacillota; class Clostridia; order Oscillospirales; family CAG-272; genus UMGS1865. The sequence continues at coordinate 2,471 of JAGANE010000234.1, read as the reverse complement.
TTCTTGGAGCTGCTCCGTGACGGGTTCTGTGTGGAGCGGTTGATCGGAGGGCTGCTCAGCTTCCTCGTGCTTTGCCGAGGCTTTCTTTTTTGCCTTTTTCTTTGGCGTGTCCGTCGCTTTGCCAAGCATTGCGGCAAGCTGTTTGCGGAATTTTTCGTCCTCCTCGTCCTCTTTGGACTTCTTTTCGGCTTTTTTGGATGTGCCGAGATAGGACGCCTGCAGCTGCTTTAATAATTCCGCTACGCTTTGCTTATCGTCTTTTTTTTGCTTCACGTTACCCTCCTTTCCGTCTTGTTAAGTAAGACTGTTTATCCTTCGGTATGATGCTGGCGGGCGACCTCTGCCAAAAGAATTGCCGCCGCGGTGGATACGTTAAAGGAATTGACCTTTCCGTACATGGGAATCGAGACTACGGCGTCACAGGTCTTGCGAACCAATTGAGAGACACCGTTCCCCTCACTGCCAAGCACAATGGCACAGGGGCCGCGAAGGTCGGTTTCATAAAGCGATCCTCCGCCTGCCTCGGCAGCATAGGTCCAGATCCCTTGCTTTTTGAGCTGTTCAACCGTGGATGCGATATTGGAGACCTTTGCAATGGCAAGATGCTCGATGGCTCCTGCCGATGCTTTGCTGACCAGCGGTGTCAGTCCAACGGCGCGACGCTTGGGAATGATCAGCCCGTGTGCGCCGCAGCACTCGGCACAGCGAATGATGGCGCCGAGGTTGTATGGGTCGGTAATGCCGTCGCAGATCACGATCAGAGGCGCCTCGCCACGCTCCTTGGCAATGTTGAGGATGTCCTCTGTGGTGCAGTATTCCTTTTCGGCGGCAAGTGCGATCACGCCCTGATGCGGTGCGTAGCCTGCCATACTGTCCAATTTGCTTTTTTCCACTTCGATCACGGGGATTCCGCGCTCAATTGCCTCAGCAACCAGAACAACGATCGAACCCGTGCGCTCACCGCGCTGAACCATCAGCTTGTCAATGGAGCGATCGGAGCGCAAAAGCTCACGTACGGCGTTGCGACCGATTACAGCCCCCGTTTCGCAATCTCCGTGAATGCTTTCCGTATCGTTGATCTCGTTTTCAACGACTTTGATCGGTTCTGCTTTTTCCTTGACAAATCTATCCTTGCGATCAAATGCGCCGTAGCTGCCGTTCTTGGGCTGATAGACGCGCTTTTCATCACGATAAGTGCGATTGCTCTTGTTTCTTTGCGGCGCTTTTTCGCCTCCGCGTTTTTCCGCTTGGGAACGGCTTGCGGCGTTTTTCTTGTTTTCCATATGTAGGCAAAGATCCTTTCTTGGTTTGTTGCTCAATTACATTATATCTATTATAACATGAAAATTTGTTTTTGTACATATGATTTTTGAAAAATATCGGGGTTTTGCGCAGATTTTCGTGCGACCGAATACGACGTATTCCCGTCAAAGAAAGGGGAAACGTGCAGGTCACTGTCGGAAAATGCGTGCAAAGAAGCGGTGAACGGGGAATTGTGTGACGAGAAAGGTTTGAAAAAAAGAAAAATAAAAAATATTTTGAAAAAACGAAAAAAGCTCTTGACAAACAAAAACTCTTGTAGTATAATATATAGGTCAAACGGAGAGATGGCTGAGCTGGTCTAAGGCGCACGACTGGAAATCGTGTGTGCGGTAATCCCGTACCGAGAGTTCGAATCTCTCTCTCTCCGCCAACAAAAACAGAACATTTGTCGGTAGACAAATGTTCTGTTTTTGTTTATCCAAGCCGCAGGCTTGGCATATCATCCGCCGCAAGGCGGTATATCATCAAAGGCGGTGCACCGCCTTTGTATCTCATCACGCGCCAGCGTGCATCTGCCTGCGGCTTGATGATATACAACACTTCGTGTTGATGATATACCGCAACAAGTTGCGGATGATATACAAGGCTACGCCTTGATTTATTCGCGAATGTGTGATATAATATAACTTGAAATAGGAGGTGTTCTTTTTTATGAAATATTTTGTTTATAATAATCAAAGAGACGGAACCTGTTACCATGAATTTTACAAAGGAAAATGGAATAGATGGAAGTATTGGAAATCAGATTCAATATTTCTTGACGACGATTATCTTTTTAAAGGTTTTAGCGATGCAATAAAAGAAATTGTTCCGTATTACGACCCGTTTGGCGAAACAAAAATATCCATTGATCAATGGAAGAAAATAGGGGAACAAATTAAAGAGAAAGACGTTAAATCTCAAGAAGTATACTACGAAGCCGACCGATGGCTGAGGGACGAAGTTTTTACAAAGCACAAATGCTTCACAATATTAGGGATATAATGATTTTGTTCTGGATTTAGGTGTACTTTTAGTCGTTCTTACCTACATTTACGCACCTTTTATCACGTTTAAGGCAAAAAAATACTGCAGAAGAAGGTTCTTCTGCAGTATTTTTTGTTCAAACGTAGTTTTGATACATTATCACGCTTTAATGTATATATCAT
>JAGANE010000233.1 GCA_017624395.1 Clostridia bacterium | reverse complement strand
ATCGGTACAGATGATGATCTTTGACCAGCGCAGGCTGGAGAGATCAAAGGCACTCATGTCGGTCTTTTTCTTGCCGTGGATCTCCACACCGCAGCCGATAACCTTGAGAAGGTCGGTAATGATCTCGCTCTTAAAGATCTTGTCAAAATCACTCTTAAGACAGTTCAGCGTTTTACCGCGGACGGGAATGATCGCCTGATATTCGGCGGCACGTCCCAATTTACAGGAGGTCAGAGCCGAGTCACCCTCCACGATGTAAAGCTCGGCGACGTTTGGATCCTTGGAGCGGCAGTTGACAAATTTTTCTACGCGGTTTGCGGCGTCGATCGAGCCGGCAAGCTTCTTTTTGACGTCGATACGAGCGCGCTCGGCGGACTCACGGCTGTGCTTGTTGATCAATACCTGATTGGCAAACAGCTCGGCAGCCTTGGGATTCTCAATAAAATAGATCTCCAATTGCTTGCGCAAAAAATCGTTGAGCGCATCGCAGATAAAGGTATTTGTGATCGCCTTTTTGGTCTGGTTTTCATAGGAGGTGATGGTGGAAACGCTGTTGATGACCAATACCAGACAGTCGGCAACATCATTAAAGGTGATCTTGCTCTCGTTTTTGGTGTAGCGGTTGTTTGCCTTCAGATATTTGTCCAGCGCGTAGGTAAAGGCGAGACGAACCGCGCGGTCGGGGGAGCCGCCATGCTCCAGATAGCTTGCACAGTGGTAATATTCCAGCATGTTGACGGTGTTGGAAACGCAAAACGAGACGTCTGCCTGTAATTTATATTCGGGCTTGTCCTCGCGGTCGCGTCCCTGTGCCTCAAGATGCCAATGGACGGGAGCCGTCAAAGCCCCCTCGCCAACCACCTCTCCGATGTAATCGGAAATGCCGTTTTCGTAATAGAACTTTTGCTCGGTAAAGCTCTTGTCCTCTTGCTCCACCAACAGGATAAAGCTGATGCCCGCAGTGACCACCGATTGGCGACGCAGGGTATCCTCAAAGAATTCGAGCGGAATATTGATGTCGGTAAAAACGTCAAGGTCGGGTCTCCAATGCACCACGGTACCCGTGCGCTTTTCCTTTGGAGAGAGCGGACGCTCCTCCAATTCACCGTCTACCTCGCCTTTTTTGAAGCGGATCGTGCGCTCGGTGGTGCCGTCATAGGATTTGACCACCATAAATTCGGAGCTGCATTGTGTCGCACACGCACCAAGACCATTTAGTCCCAGCGAGTATTCATAGGCAGAGCCGTCCGAATTGTTGTCGTATTTTCCGCCTGCGTAAAGCTCACAGTAGATCAGATCCCAGTTCCAGCGTCCCTCCGCCTCGTTCCAGCCAAGCGGAACGCCGCGGCCACGGTCGTCAACCTCAATGCTCTTGTCGGCATAGACCTTGATGCGGATCTCGCTGCCGTGTCCCTCACGAGCCTCGTCCACCGAGTTGGAGAGGATCTCAAAAAAGGAGTGCTCACAGCCCTCCAAGCCGTCCGAGCCAAAAATGACGGCGGGACGCTTACGGACGCGGTCGGCGCCCTTTAAGGCTTTGATGCTTTGATTGTCATATTGCTGCTTTGCGTTGGTTTTTGTAGCCATTCGTAATTCCTTTCATCAGCCTTCTCGATTTTTGCAAAGATCGACCCACACGGGGGCTTTTACGGCGCGCTCCAGCTCGTCACAGCCTAAGCGAACCGCGCTGTTGGAGCTTCCTGCGGCGGGATACACGGTATCAAAGCGGCGCAGGGAAAGATCCAAATAGACCTTGACGCCGTCGGGCAGGGCAAACGGGCAAACGCCGCCCACCGCGTGGCCCGTGGCGGCAAGTGCATCCTCAAAGCTCATCATTTTTGCCTTGATGCCAAAATACGCCTTGAATTTTGCGTTGTCAATTTTTTGGTCGCCCGAGGTTACGATCATCAGGCATTCTCCGTCCTTGCCGTAAAAGGTCAACGACTTTGCAATGCGTGCGCCCTCGGTGCCAAGTGCTGCGGCGGCAAGCTCTACGGTCGCGCTGGAAACGTCAAACTCCATTACGCGATCCTCAAAGCCCACCTCTCTGAGATAGGGTCTTACTTTTTCAATCGACATTTTTCGTTTTTTTATCCTTTTTTACATATTCTTCTTTATTATAACAGAAAAAAAGACTTTTGAAAAGGGGTTTTGAAAAAAAATCAGGCAAACCTCTTGCACTTTTCCATAAAAAAGAATATAATATAGATAGACCGAGAGGGGAGGGCGAGATATGGCAATGACCGAATGGCAAAAGCGGCTTTCGGGGGCACGGTGCGCTGTGGTGGGCTTGGGTGTTTCCAACCTGCCCTTGATCGATTTTTTGTTGGCGCACGGGGCGTGCGTGAGCGGACGTGACCGCAAGACGCGCGCAGAGCTGGGAGAGACCGCCGAGACGCTGGAGCGTAAGGGTGTACGGTTGATCCTTGGTGATACATATCTTGACGGCTTTGATGAGGAGATCCTCTTTCGCTCCCCCGGACTCCGTCCCGATCACCCCTCTTTTTTGAGTGCGGTGGAGCGCGGAGCCACCCTGACCTCGGAGATGGAGCTGTTTTTTGCGCTGTGTCCCGCTACCGTGATCGGCATTACGGGCAGCGACGGAAAGACCACAACGACCACACTGACGGGGCTGATGCTGGAGACGGAGTGCAAAAAAAGAGGCAGGGGACACGTATTTGTGGGTGGAAACATCGGAACGCCGTTGCTTTCCAAGGTTGAGGACATGACGGCAGAGGACTTTTGTGTGGTGGAGCTTTCCAGCTTTCAGCTGCAATCCATGCGGCAATCTCCAAAGCGAGCCGCCGTAACAAACGTCACGCCCAATCATCTGGATTGGCATACGGATTTTGAGGAATACGTCAACGCCAAAACCAATATTTTTTGCCATGCGGACAACACGCTTCTCGTGACCAATGCCGAGAACGAGATCACGTGCAAGCTTGCAGGAAAAATTTCTCAACGCAGGCTCCTGTTTTCCTCGCAAAAAAGCTGTCCCTCGGAGTTTGGATCCCTTTTGCGAGAGGGAGACGGAGCATTTTATCTGTCGGGCGGAAATATCGTTCAATGGGACGGAGAAAAGGAGACGGCGGTGCTGTCACGCAAGGATATTTTATTGCCCGGACTGCACAACGTCGAAAATTATATGACCGCCATTGCCCTGACCGAGGGCTTGGTGTCAAGGGAGAGCATTTGGGAGGTGGCAACCACCTTTACGGGGGTGGCACACCGATTGGAGCGCATCCGTGAAAAGGACGGTGTCATTTATTATAACAGTTCTATTGATTCCAGCCCCACACGCACTGCGGCGGCACTGTCGGCGTTAGCCCCCAAAAGACCGATCGTCATTTGCGGAGGCTACGACAAAAAAATTCCGTTTGAACCTCTGGCAGAGGCTCTTTGCAGGCACGCCAAGGCGGTGATCCTGACGGGAGCTACGGCGGAAAAGATCCGCAAGGCATTGGATTCCCACGACGAGATAAGGGCAGGGAAGCTTCCCGTGTATTCCAAAGCGGACTTTACAGAGGCGGTTTGTTATGCCAAGCGGATCGCGCAAAGCGGAGACGTCGTCCTGCTTTCCCCCGCCTGTGCAAGCTTTGACGCATTCAAAAATTTTGCCGAGCGAGGCGAGACCTTCCGACGGATCGTCGAAAGCTTTTAAAAGACTTTTAAACAAAAAAGGAGACTCAAAATGGACCAGAACAATCAATTTGGATTTTATCAAACCGAGCAGCCGTTTGGCGCGGTACCGCAGGAAAAGAACGCGCGGTATTTCCGAGGGAGAGCCAGAGCGGCACTCAAGGGCAATTGGCTGATGACATCGGTGACATCCTTTGTGTATACGTTGATGCAGGGCATAGGCGTCATCGGTGGTATGATCCCACTGTTTCTTTTGTTGTTTGGAACCGCAATCGCAGGTGTTCTTGCGGGGGACGGTGAGATGAGCGAGGATGCTGTCATCATGATGATCCCCGCCATGTTCATCGGATACTTATTGATGTTTGTTGTCATGATATTTATTTGTGCGCCGCTGACGGTGGGCTATTCCCGTGTTCATTTGGATCTGATCGACGGCAAGCCCGTTGATATCGGATCGGTCTTTTCGTATTTTAAAAAAGCGTATTGGAAATCGGTAGGCATTTACACGTTGTTGATCCTTTGCGTGCTTGCCTGTATGTTGATTTTGTTTGCTTTTATCATTTGCGGTGCAATTGTGGGTGCCGTGCTTGACAATACTGCGATCTTTGCCACCATTTCCCTGATTGGTTGTGTCGCTTTTACGGCGGTTTTGGTGGTCGTCGCTTATCGCTACAGTCTGGCACCGTATATTCTTGCCGAATATCCCGAAATGCGTGCGACCGATGTCATGCGCAATTCTCGGACGCTGATGAAGGGCAGAAAATGGAGGCTGTTTTGCATGGAGTTCAGCTTTATCGGCTGGAGCTTTGTGTACGTTCTTGCTACCTTTATCACCTGCGGCGTCGGTGGAATGGTGGGGCAGTACGTGTTGATGGCTTATATGCAGACCGCCCATGCCGCCTTTTATGATGACGTCGCCAACCGTGCCATAGCACGCGAGACCGAATTTCCAAGTCTTGATCCCAACGACTATAACGTAGAATAAAAAAAGGAGAAAAAACATGGATCAAAATTTTCAGGCTTATCAGTCACAACCGTCCTATCAACCCGCGCCCGTAGAGAAAAACGCGGCGTATTATCGCGCCAAGGCGAGAGAAAAGCTGCGCCCCTGCTATTGGTATGCGTTGGGTGCCTATCTTCTTGCCTCTCTGCTTGGCGGTATTTCCTCGGGCGGCTTTTCCTTTAGCTTTTCCAATACCGATTTTAGCGCCGACTCCGAGGTCAACGTTCCTTTGCAGAACTTTGCCGAGGCATTGCGATCGGGTGATTTTTCCGCCATTTGGGGCGAGCTTTCTCCGTGGGTTGGCTTGCTTCTCGGCATCGGCATTACCGCCGCTGTCTTTGGCGTTGCTTTTTCGATTTTTGTCGGCTCTCCGATGAAGCTCGGATATCAGCGCTACAACCTGAACGTGATGGATGACAAGGGCAAGGACCTTTCGGTGATGTTTGCGTATTTTAAGAACGGATACGGAAAATCCATTGCGTTGAATCTGCTTTACAGTCTGATCACGTTTGTGATCTCGTTGCCCCTGCTTGCAGTGATGCTGTTTCTGTTTGTTCCTGCGGCATTGGACGTGGTCGCGTTGGGAAACGATGTGACCGAAAAAGAAATTTTTGCCATGCTGCTTTGGGCGTTTGTCTTTTTTGCCGTTGCGATCCTGACCGTGATTGTGGAGATCTTGGTGACCTACCGCTATACGTATTGCTACACCGTTCTTGCGGAGTATCCCGAGATGAACGTGATTGATGCCTTCCGCAATTCAGCAATGCTGATGAAGGGGAACAAGTGGAGACTGTTTTGCCTGCAGTTCAGCTTTATCGGCTGGATCCTGCTTGCCGCCTGCTGTACCTGCGGCATTGGTGCTGTGTTCCTTTCGCCCTATATGATGACGGCAACCACGGCGTTTTACGATGACATTGCCAACCGTCAGGCAGCGAGGGAAGCCGAATTTCCCAGCCTTGATCCCAATGATTACACGGTGGAATAAAGAAAGTTAAAAGACATGATAGTTTCCGAAAAGATCGTACATCTTGCCGAGGAGGCGGAGCGTGCGCTGGCAGAGCATTTTGCGCGGATCGACCGCGTCTCATTTGAAAATACACAAAGGGTGATGGATTCCTTCCGCGAGCATCGTGTCTGCGATGCAATGTTCCAATCGGGGAGCGGCTACGGCTACGATGATCGCGGCAGAGACGTGCTGGACGAGATCTGGGCAGATGTGATGGGCGCCGAGGCGGCGCTCGTGCGGCATAGCATCGTCAGCGGCACACATGCGCTTACCATCGGTTTGTTTGGCATTTTGCGCCCCGGAGATGTGATGTACTCGGTGGCGGGCAAGCCCTACGACACGTTGGAGGAGGTCATCGGACTGACGGGAAACGCAGGGGACGGCTCGCTCCGTGATTTTGGCGTTGACTATGCACAGACCGATCTGAACGAGGACGGAAGCTTTCGCTTTGATGAGATCGGGGACAAGCTTCGCACGATGGGAAAGAAGATCAAAATGGTATTCGTGCAGCGCTCCAAGGGGTATCTCAACCGCAAAACCCTGAGCGTTGCCGAGATCGGAGAGTTAGTCAAATTCGTGCGCTCGATCTCTCCCGAGGTTTTTGTGGTGGTGGACAACTGCTACGGAGAATTTGTGGAGACTGTGGAGCCGTGTGCGGTAGGAGCCGACCTTGTCATCGGCTCGCTCATCAAAAATCCGGGTGGCGGCATGGCGGAGAGCGGTGGTTACCTTGCGGGGACCAAGCGCGCCGTCGAGCTTGCAAGCTATCGCTTGACCTCGGTTGGCATCGGTGCGGAGGTTGGTGCAAGCCTTGGGCAAAACAAGCTGATGTACAAGGGCTTGTTTTACGCACCGCATACTACCGCGCAGGCACTCAAAACGGCACATCTTGCGGCGTATATATTTGAAAAATTGGGCTATTGTGTAGAGCCGCATTGGAACGAGGAACGCCACGATATTATCCAAACCGTCATCACGGGAAGTGCGGAGCTGCTTTGTGCATTTTGCCGCGGCATTCAGGAGGGCTCTCCCGTTGACGCGTTTGTCACCCCCGAGCCTTGGGCAATGCCGGGATACAGTGATCAGGTCATTATGGCGGCAGGTGCCTTTACGCAGGGAAGCTCCATCGAGCTTTCTGCCGACGGGCCTCTGCGTCCGCCTTATACCGCATTCTTTCAGGGTGGCTTGACCTATGAAAGCGGCAGAATCGGCATTATGGCGGCGGCACAGCGCATGATTGACGTTTAAATCAAAAAAACCAAAAGAAACGGCACCCAAGCGCAACCGCGCTTGGGTGCCACTTTGATCGCACCAAAAGACTTCTCAATTTTGTAAAGTTTTGGTCAAGCTTTT
>JAGANE010000232.1 GCA_017624395.1 Clostridia bacterium | reverse complement strand
CTTGTAACAACTAAAACTTGACCAATCTCCCCCGCGTGTCATCTTGAGCGGAGACCGCCCGAGATTCCGCTTCGGCTACGCCGCGCGCTTTCGTGCAAGCACGAAAGTTCGACTACGCTCAGAATGACACGGGCGGTCGTAATCGAAACCCGAAGGGCAAACCGCCAAAGCGGTTTGGATCTCGCGGGAAGAACAAATGTAAACGTTTAGATGTTACAACATACTACGGGGCGTTTTTCAAAACGCCCCGAGCCATCATAACGTCGAAAAATGTCTGAAAAAGGATAAACATATGAACATCAAAGAATACAGCTCTATTTTAAAATCGGTTTCCAAGCCCGGCAGATACGCGGGCGGTGAATACGGACAGATCATCAAAAACAAAAAGGACGTCAAGGCACGCTTTGCCTTCTGCTTTCCCGACACCTATGAGATCGGCATGTCCAATCTCGGTGTACGTCTGCTTTACGGTGCGCTGAATGAGCAACCCGACGTGTGGTGCGAGCGTGCTTATACACCGTGGGTGGATATGCAGGAGCAAATGAAGCAGCACGCGCTCCCGCTGACAGCATTGGAAAGCGGAGATCCTCTGGGCGCATTTGATTTTGTCGCCTTTACCCTGCAATACGAAATGAGCTACACCAATGTGCTGAAAATGCTGGAGCTTGCCGACATTCCCCTGCGGACCGCTGACCGCGCAGAAGATGCCCCGCTGATCATCGGAGGTGGCCCCTGTGCCTACAACCCCGAGCCGATTGCCGATTTCTTTGACCTGTTTAACATCGGTGAGGGCGAGAATATGCTGCCATCCATCGTCCGTCTTTACATTAAAATGAAGGACGAGGGACGTTACAGCCGCGCCGACTTTTTACATGAGGCGGCACGCACGATCCCCGGCGTTTACGTTCCCTCGCTTTACACCGTTTCCTACAAGGAGGACGGAACGATCGAGGCGTACACCCCCATCTACGACGATATTCCCAAGCAGGTGACCAAACAGATCATCAAAGATCTTGACAAGGTCTACTTTCCCGACAAGGTGGTCATGCCCTACATCGAGACCGTACACGACCGCATCATGCTGGAGGTCTACCGCGGCTGTATCCGCGGCTGCCGCTTCTGTCAGGCGGGAATGATCTACCGCCCCGTGCGCGAAAAATCCCCCGAGATCCTAAATGCGCAAGCAAAAAATCTCTTTGACAGCACGGGATATGAGGAAATTTCACTCTCCTCGCTCTCGATCAGTGATTACACCGATCTTGAGCCGCTTTGTGATAAGCTGCTCTCCTGGACCGACGATAACATGGTCAGCCTTTCGCTCCCATCTCTGCGCGTAGATAGCTTTAACAAGGAGCTGATGAACCGCATTGACTCGGTACGCTCCTCCTCGCTCACCTTTGCCCCCGAAGCAGGAACGCAAAGATTGCGCGACGTCATCAATAAAAACGTAAAAGAGGAGGACGTTCTGCGTGCCGTTCAGGTTGCCTTTGATGCCAAAAAGAATGCCGTCAAGCTTTATTTTATGAACGGTCTGCCCACCGAAACGCTTGCCGATCTTGACGGAATTGCCGACCTTGCCAACAAGGTTGCCGAGGCGTACTATCAAAATCCCAACCGCAACCGCGCCCGTCAGGTGCAGGTAACCGTCAGTGTCTCCTGCTTTATCCCCAAGCCCTTTACCGCCTTCCAATGGGAGGCGCAGGACACCATGGAAATGCTTGCCGAAAAGCAGGCGTATCTCAAAACCAAGATCACCAACAAGCACGTGCGCTATCAGCATCACGATGCCAAGGTCTCGCACATTGAGGCGGTTTTGGCACGGGGTGACCGCCGACTTGCCGATGCCCTGGAGCTTGGCTGCCGTGAGGGCTTTTGCTTTGACGCGTGGGATGAGTATTTTGACTACGAAAAATGGCTGGACGTGTTTGCACGCACGGGCGTTGATCCCTCCTTTTACGCAAACCGTGCCTTTGGTCTTGACGAGGTTCTGCCATGGGATATCATCGATTGCGGTGTCAGCAAGGACTTCTTCCTGAGGGAACGAGCCAAGGCATATGAAGCATCCACCACCCCCAACTGCCGAGAAAAATGCAGTGCCTGCGGTGCCAACAAGCTTGGCGGTGTGCGGGCAGTCTGCCCGGGCTGTCAAAATGCCGACGACGATAAACCGCAGATCCCCACTCCCCAAAAAGCCGAAATTTCTCAATGGAAAAAGCTGGACACGCCCAAAACGGTACGCATCAAATTCCGAAAGGTGGGAGACTTGCAATACATCTCACATCTTGACCTGCAACGCACGATGGCACGCGTGCTGGTCAGAGCAAAGATCCCCATGTGGTACACACAGGGCTTTAATCCGCACGCCAAGGTGATTTTTGGTCTGCCGCTCTCGGTGGGAACCGAAAGTGAATGTGAATTCATTGATCTGCGCATTGACCGAGACATTCCGCCTGCCGCCGTAAAGGAGCAGCTCAACCGCGAGTTGACAAATGAGATGTGCATTGTGGATGCCTACGAGCCGACCTCCAAATTTCAGGATATTGCATGGGCAAAATATGAAATTGCGATCCACTCGCCCACACTGAACGCTACTACCGCCGAGAAATTGCAAACGCTTTATACCACCTCCCCACTCCACATGATCAAGAAAACAAAATCGGGAGACAAGGAGATCGACATTTCGGCGCTCATTCGCAAGATCAACGTGGTTTACAATCAAGACCGTCCGACAGAAATTCGCATCAGCGCCCTTTTGTCGGCGGGAAGTCAAGAACACCTTAATCCCGAAATGCTGATCAAGGCGGCACGGGATCGCGGCTTGATCCTTTACGGAAACCCCGCAGAGGAAACCTATTCGATCCTCCGCACACACGTTTATCTGGAGGACGGCAAAACCGAGTTCAGATAATGGCACGCTCTGCCACACACAAATCACGATTGCAGTAAAAGCTTTTTACAATAATTGCGAAAAGCCTTTATACCGCAATCTGACTTCAAATAGGCACTCTATCAAAAAACGGCTCCAATCATTTCTTATTTGGAGTCGTTTTTTGTTGCATTTTTCATTTTTTAAATACTTTTTGTCGTCTTTTTCTGCAAAGTATTTCCATTCATATTTTGTTTGTTGCGGCTCACAATAATGACAGAGCCGCGGTCAAACGTGCGCTCGATGATATAGATAATCGAACGGATACGAAAAATTTTGTAGATGGTTCTCCTTGTGTGAACGGTTTACATCATTTTTCCAAGGCCGTTCAGAACAGGAGAAAACACGCAATGGCAAGCAACAAGACACTTGTTCCCGAGGCTAAGGAAGCTTTGGAGAGATTCAAGATGGAAGCTGCAAGCGAGGTCGGTGTCAACCTGAAGCAGGGCTACAACGGCGACCTCACCTCCAAGCAGGCAGGCTCCGTAGGCGGTCAGATGGTTAACAATATGAACCCCGTACGAACTATGAGATTTGAACGTCATAACCGAATATCGCAAGGACACAAGATAACCGTCAAGTACGCGTTTTCCCTTACGGTGTAACGATTTTGATGACATAAAACGTACGGAGGAACAAAGAAAATGAAGGACACCAAGACCATTTACGAACAGCTCGGAGGTACAT
>JAGANE010000231.1 GCA_017624395.1 Clostridia bacterium | reverse complement strand
TCTGATATAGCACTTCTTTCTTATGATGCATGGTGTGTGGAGCATCCCGAAGCATGTGTGGACAAGAGCAGTGATATTGGTGCATTGCGAATCCTTTTAGAGGGACATTATTTATTTGATGTAATTGATTTGAAGTCCGATTTTACAAAGTACAAGGTGCTTTTATTGCCTGATAACATACGTGTAGATATGTTTTTGAAGCAGAAATTGGATGCTTACGTTGCATTGGGAGGCAAGCTCATTGCAAGCGGAAAATCAACGCTTCCAATAGATACGGATCGTCTAAATGCGGATTTCCTTTACGATCTTGGTGCAAACTATTGTCACACACGAGAGATAAGTCCTTCTTATGTTGTTCCCAATCAAGCATTGGGTGACATTCATTCAGCGGGATACGTGGTTTATGCTCCCTCTGAACGCGCAACACTTCGTGAAAGCGGCAAGGAACTTGCCGTTGTTCACACCCCTTACTTTCAACGTACTGCTCAGCATTTTTGTTCACATATGCACGCACCGGAAAAGTATGAATACGACGGTGTAGGGGTTAGCGAAGGGTGTCAAGGTATTTACATTTCCTGTGCAATCTTCCGTGAGTATGCCGAAAATGGTTCTTTGATAGCAAAACAGATCGTATCTTCTGCCATTGATCGCTTACTGGGCGATCAGAAAACAGTTACCGTGGAATTACCTGCGCAAGGGATTGTCACATTGATGGAACAGTCTTCCGAAAATCGTGCTGTTTTACATCTTTTGTATGCTCCCAGAATCGTTAAAGGAAATTCAAAAACCGAGGTGATAGAAGATTGTGTACCTTTGTATAACGTGCCTGTGATATTGAATATGTCCGATAAAACACCAAAACGCATTTATATTGCTCCTGAAGGAGAAGATATAGATTATACAGTGGATACAAAAGAAAAGGTTCATTTTACAGTTCCTATTGTAAAACTCCATGCAATGATCGTGATTGATTATTAAGATGATTAAGGAGGTGGTCGTATGAATGTAAAGGTTATATTCAATGGTGCCGGTATCAGTAATGCAAACGTAGCAATTTGGAATCATGCCTGTACGCGATACAATCGTTTGCATGTGCCACTGGAGGGTAGAGTTGTTTATCATGAAGTAAAGGGGGAACGTATTCTGCACGAGGGCAGAGCTTATTTGCTTGTTAATAGTTATTCCCCAAATTTTGAAATGATTCCTAACTATCAATACCGCCATCTATATATTGATTTCCGTACCATGCCGCCTTTTGCGAATAACGAAACTATAGAGATTGACCTTTCTGAAGATGAATTTTCTCTCTATTTACTGAAAGCGGTTCAAACGATAATACAGAAAAATATTCAATTGTATCAAAAAAGAAAAATCTATCCTGAGGAGCAAAATGACCAAGGAGAACAGATCAGACATATTTTGATATCTCTTTTGGCGCATCTACAACTTAGATACGGTTTGCAGGTTGTAGACAACCCTAAGATCGTGACAGCACTTCGGTATATTGATGAACATTACGCAGAAACGATACGTAATGAAGACATCTCGTCGGCATTGTATATTGATAAACGCTCTTTGATTCGTTTGTTTGGAAAATATATGAATATGACACCTTTGCAATATCTTACACAATATCGCGTAGAACGGGCACTTGAAAATCTAAGAAACGGTATGAGTGTAACGGAAACCGCATATTCGTGTGGTTATCAAAGTGATGTATCACTTCGGTTGGCTTTTAAGCGTGTATTGGGATGTACTCCCAAGGAGATATTAAAACAATAATTTTATTGAGGAGAACTTGTTATGAAATTGTCGACAAACGCAAATTATCTTGTCCCAACAAGAGATCAAAATAGGTTTCGTTCAACAGAAGAATGTTTTCAACTTTGTGCAGAAGCGGGCTTTCGCATCCTTGATTTTAGTCCTTGTTTAGATGACGCGTGGGAAACTCACGTTGATGCGGCAGTTCGTGCGGCAGAAAAGTTTGATATTGAGATCGAACAATCCCATGCTCCCTACAATTTTTACGCCAATATGTCACGGGAACACTTTTTCACTGTTTTGAATCGTAGTGTAGAGGCGGCAATCCGAATGAAAAATCGTCAATTGGTTTTTCATATGGATGAGTATCATGCACCGTCTCCGGAAGAATACGACCCCAAGGCGGCATTGGAAAGTGCTTACGAGGCTTTGGCTCCGCATGTGGAAAAAGCATTGGCGGGCGGTGTACGGGTGGCTTTGGAAACGATTTTTGAGGATAGAAAAACCTACGGAAAAACAGATCGATCCCATTTTGGCGGAACCTTTGAGGAGTTGGTTGCTTCCATTGAGCGCTTTAACCACCCCGACGTTGGTTGTTGCTGGGATTTTGGACATGCAAGCATTGGTTACGGAAAAGAGCATTGTGACATGATCCGCAAAATGGGGAAAAAGATCATTTGCACGCATACACACGACAATTACTATAACAGAGACTTGCACGTGCTGCCCTTTATGGGAAATCTGCCGTGGGAAGATTTAATGCGAACGATGAAGGAGATCGGATACAGCGGCAATTTGACATTTGAGTTTGTTTACGGTCGCCTGCCTGATCGTCTGATCCCCGGATTTTTAAAGCAAGCGTATGATACAGGTCTTGCTCTGGCAGATTTGTTTGAAGGAAAGGCGGTTCTTTAATAATATGAAACAAAGCGCTTTGATTCGCGTAACACTCCTGTTGCTTTCCCTGATTTTATTAGTATCCTGCCAAAATACATCTCCCGGTGAGGTGCTGACGACGGAGAAGGAAACAACAACGCAAACTTCCGATATTCCGGAAAATGAACTCTTGTTGGTAGCTGATCGACAGGCTTATTGTGGAGTCGTTCGTGCCAAGGATGCAAGCACTGAAATCAAATCCTTGTGTGCCAAATTGACCACTGCAATCGCGAAAAGAACCAATGCCGCCGTACAGTCGATTGTTGACACTCGTCAGCCTTCGGATAATATGATCGAAATTTTAATCGGGGACACAAACCGTCCCGAATCAGCGGAGGCAAAGAAAAAGCTTGGAAAACAGGAATATTCCGTTTCGGTGGTCAACGGTAAGATCGTTGCGGTTGGCTCGGACGTTGTGATGCTGGAAAAGGCGATCG
>JAGANE010000230.1 GCA_017624395.1 Clostridia bacterium | reverse complement strand
GGGATTTTGCCGCGTTCAGCTCTCGCGTGACCGCGTTGCTCGGCACAACGATCGAATACGAGGACAGGGGTTGAGTATTGACGGTAACGTTACTCTTGATATCCTCCGGCGGCATAAAGCTATCGGCTTCTGCTTTCGTCTTGAAGAAATACAGTGCCTTTACTCGATAGTCAGCACCTGAAGTTGTAGCAGAAAAATTCATTGCCAAATGCATTCCATTAGCAAAACGCGAAACCAAATGATCACTCATTTGCATTGTAGGCGTCAAAACGTAAGCACCGTTGGTGTTGGAAATTCCATTTGCTTCAACCTTTTCACCATTTGCCGGAGATGCCACCGTTAGTGTAACCGTAGAAACACCAGTTGGGTTTTGCGCACTGTACAACACACGCATGAATGAATGCTCCTCGGAAATCAAGCCTGCCTCTGCGAATTTGGGCTCAACACAATACTTACCATAAAGCCCATCAGAAGCATATTGAATATTGACAGTCCCCTCGATTTCATCAATATTATATGCGGTTCTATCGTTGGAAGTAATCATACCGTTTGTGCCGTAATATCCAAATCTCATATTCGTCACAGTCACCGCAGATTCTCTGTCTCCGTAATAAGCGTATGCCGCTTCCTTGCTTTCAAAAAAAGTAATTTCCGCAATATAGAAATCTGAATTGCCAAGAATGGAAGTATACCCCAATGAAATCGGGTATCCCGCTATCATCCGTTCCATCATCCAACTGTCGGCAAGTGAAATAGGATCGGATACCGCAAAATTCCCTTTTGAAGCAGATGTGTCGTTGATCAGCGTTTTAACGCTGCCATCCGCGTTATTGACCACCTGCACAGAGCATCCAAACGTATCGGTCGTCATATATTTGATACGCATCCAACAGTCTGCTTTGGTCAATCTACAAACAGACTCATCCACTTGATACATCAAGCGGTAAGACGGAAATCTCGTATCCGATAAGTACGCTTCATATAGGAGCGACAGCGCGCCCGTATTATTCACCGTGGTAAATTCTTGCCTTCCCTCAGGAATAAAGTTCTGTTGCGTTGCGGTGGGATGATAAAAGCTTACTCCGGACGAGTTCATTTTGCTTTCACTGGAAAAATCCAAAACAACTGGAATTTCAAAATTCGTGGCACTTTCAGCATCGGCAAAGAAATACAACGCTTTAACTTTATAAGTAACTGAAGCAGTTGACGCAGATGAAAAAGTCAAAGCATTATTCAGTTTTGTTCGATATCTTTCTACCATTGTGCCACTTAACCTTGCGGGTTCGGTCAGTTCAAACCCGTCTGTTGCCGAAAGACCGCTCCACGTGATGCAATCATTCCCATTTGCTGTGTTCCAAAGCTTTAACGAAACCTCAGAATTCGCCCCTGTGATGCTGTAAAGAACGCGAATATAAACGTGTTCCTCGGTAATGGCATCCGTCGTATTAAATTGCGGTGCAAAATCCGACGAGATATACGCTTGATTGCTTTCGTCAAAAGATACAGAATTGTTAGCAGACCATGTTGCCCCTGTCGCACTTCCGCCATCACCAAAAGTCATAAATACAGGTGTATAAGTCTTAGGTTCTTTTACTGTGCCCCAATCAAAAGCATTTGCATCGGCTTCCGACTCAAAGAAATAGACAGATTGAATCACACATTCTGCATTTGTAATCGAACTATCATTAGCCGATACTTCGATGCCAAAAAATGCAGTATATGCTCCCTTATCCGAAAGTCTATTATAGAGAGAATCCGTGAGCGTCAAAGTGTCAGAAATTACAAATCCATCCGTATTCGCCTTTATATCAACAGATACGCTCGCCGCATTGGCTGGTGACACCATACCAAATTTGGCAACCGCATTGCTTTGCTCAGACTCTATACGGTAAACCACACGTACGTACTTATGAGAGTTTTTCAACGTTCCCGCTGAAAGTCCTGCTTGTACCCAATACGAGAGATTGGCATACTTTGTAGTAGAATATTTCAAAGTACGTCCAGAACCATCTGCAGTCGAACCGTTTTCGTTCGCATACAATGCGTTTCCATTGCTTGAAAAATCCATACATACATAATTGGGATTAGAAGGAAGTACGGTACATGATTTTGTACTTTCGTATTGCCGAACTCCGCTGTCATCGATAGAGTATGTAAGCACCTCAAAATCAGTCGCTTGATCAGCAGGTACTCCTATAATAGACATCGCAAATAGATATTCCACGTCATAGTCTTCTGCGGAAACCGCAGTAAAAGATTTTCCGTCAGAGGTTTTTCCTCTCAAAGAACGATAAACCCGGGCAGAGCTTTTATCCCAATATTTATTAAAACTGTTTGCCTGAATAGTAAATCCTACCTCTTGGCAATCAAGATCATTTCCAATTGCTACAAATCGAATGTTGCGAACAGATTGCCCAGCACTATTCTGATAAACCTCAGAAAGCTGATAACCTATGCAAGCAGTGGAAGACGCCGAATCAGAAGCGGCTATCACGGGGAACGATGCAAAGCACGACAACAACATTAAGGAGGCGCAAATCAAGCACAAAATTCTTTTCATATTTGTACTCCCTTTCATAAATTAATTTGGTTCAGAAATAAAAAACACACCTCTAATTTTGAATATATCGGAAATCCAACAACCGAAATTGTCGGATTTCCGATAATACAACTTAAAAGTATTACAGACGATCTGTAATATTTTCCTTTATGAACTTTTTCTGGTCATCGGTCAACACGGAGAACGGCGCACGAGCTGTGCCAAAATCAAATCCCATTTGGCACAAAACTTCCTTTTCGCCTTCCATCACACCAACCTTGCAAAGTGCTTTGATGATGCGGTTTGCCTCACGCTGAATTGCCAGTGCCTCATCAAACTTCTTTTCTTTCATCAAGTTTTGGATAGCGATAAATTTTTCCGCCATAAAATTATAGGTGCTACCGATACCACCATCCGCTCCCATGGCAAGACCGGACATCAGCATCTCGTCAAAGCCGTTGAATACCAACTTATCGGGGAATGAGGTTTTAAATTGCTCCAATGCAAAGAAATCGTTGGAGGTATGCTTGATACCGATAAAACGAGGGTCACAGAAAAATTCGGAAACCTGCTCCACGCTCAAATTCACGCCCGAGAAATTGGGGAAATTGTAAATGATCATGGGCATATCAACCGCATCTACAATATCAAAATAGTACTTTTTAATCTGCTCAAAGCTGAACTTATAGTAGAAGGGGGCAATTGCCGAAATTGCCTGATAGCCCAATGCTTTTGCGGTTTTGGCAAATTGGATCGCCTGTGCGGTGGAAATACAGCCAATGTGAGCAATCAAATTCACTCTACCACCGGCGGCATCTGCCGCGATTGCATAAACCTGCTTGCGTTCTGTATCGGAAAGCATAAAAGCTTCTGCCGTACTACCGCCTACATAAAAACCGGAAACGCCTTTTTCAATATTGTACTCAATCAATTCCTGAAGCACGCTTGCGTTAACATGGTCGTTTTTAAACGGCGTCAATAACGCGGGATAAATTCCTTTTAAACTGTCTTTTTTCATCATTTCTTAATCTCCTTTTTAAGCCTCCGGCCATTCATCATAAGCAGAAAGCTCGTCTTTATCGACTGCCCAGATGTGCTGGCGTTGTGCGTAGTGATATGTTGTTGCAACCGTTTCTCCAACGTATGGAACTCTTTCGGAAATACCCGTTCCAATGATCACGTGCGTATCGGTAATGTAAATAAACGGGTCTACGATATGGTTGACATGCGAGGTGGTATTATAACTGTAATTGGATTCCCACCACCAAATATCTCCCATATACTTCCAATTCTTACCGTCCGTGGTGTATGCAAGTGCCAGACGCGAACGCGGCATTGCATCATCGGTGGTTGCAGGCTCTCCGTAGCACCATACCATGTAGTAGGTATAATCGGTCGGTCC
>JAGANE010000035.1 GCA_017624395.1 Clostridia bacterium | reverse complement strand
CGTACCGCTTACATTTGCGGAACAAGCTTTGCGGGTGCGCTCCTGTCGGTAGGCTTCCTTTCCATGATCCTGCCCAACGTCAAGGAGCTTCAGCTTGGCGGCGGCTGGACCTCCATCGTCATTGCATTGGTGATTGCCGTAGCATTTTTCCTTGTGCAGTTTGGATCCAACAGATATCACGGTGAGGAAATTTGATTTTTGATATTGAAGATGTTTTGTCCAACCTCTCAAAAGGGAGGTTGGACATTTTTTTTGTTTTTTTCAAAATTTCTATTGACAATCGTCTGACTTTGTGATAAAATAACAATCGATGTATAACAAACGCTATATTATGGAGGTAAAGTATGCCGCCTAAGGTAAAAATTACAAAAGAGGAGATTATTCAAACTGCTCTGTTTCTTGTGCGGGAAAATGGGGGGCAGGCGATCAATGCAAGGGCAATTGCCACTGCACTCCATTGCTCCACACAGCCTATCTTTTCCAATTTTGCAACGATGAAGGAATTGCAAAATGCGGTGCTGCAAGCCGCATATGAGCGGTATCTTTTATTTTTGAAGAACGAGGTGGAGGAGGGAAAATACCCGCCGTACAAAGCCTTTGGAATGGCATATATTCGCTTTGGAAAAGAGGAAAAGCAACTGTTTCGCCTTTTGTTCATGCGCGACAGAACGGGTGAGGATCTTTCTCCTTCCATTGATTTTGAGGAGTCTGTGCAAATGATCGCAAGCGCAAACGGCGTCACGGAGGAAAAGGCAAGACGAATGCATCTTGAAATGTGGGCTTGCGTTCACGGCATCGGTACAATGCTTGCTACCTCCTTTCTTCCTTTGGAATGGGATCTGATCAGCGATATGCTGACCGACGTCTATCAAGGAATTCGCGTAAAGTATATCTCGGAGGAGGATGGAAGATGAATGCGATTGAGATCAAAGGGCTGACCAAGCGTTATCGCGACGTGCTTGCCGTGGACAACCTGTCACTTGAGATTGGAGAGGGAGAATTGTTTTCTTTGCTCGGTGTCAACGGAGCTGGCAAGACCACCACCATCAAAATGCTGTCCTGCCTGACCGAGCCGACCGACGGAGACGCCTATCTGCTTGGCAAATGCATTTGTCGGGATAACGCAGCGGTCAAATCCCTCATTGCGGTGTCACCGCAGGAGACTGCCGTTGCGTCAGGGCTTTCGGTGCGTGAAAATCTTGCGCTGATGTGTGGGGTTCACGGGTTTTCAAAGGAAAAAAGAAAAGAGAGAATAGATGAGACGATCGAGCTTTTGGGGCTGGAGCGTGTGATCTCGCGCAGAGCGGGAAAGCTGTCGGGCGGTTGGCAGCGGCGACTCAGCATT
The DNA here is from genome assembly GCA_017624395.1 of Clostridia bacterium. Taxonomy (GTDB): domain Bacteria; phylum Bacillota; class Clostridia; order Oscillospirales; family CAG-272; genus UMGS1865. The sequence goes on along the minus strand of JAGANE010000035.1, from coordinate 331 downwards.
GCGATGGCGCTTATTTCCGAGCCGAAGATTCTATTCCTTGATGAGCCGACGCTGGGGCTTGACGTGATCGCACGGAGTGAGCTTTGGGATATGATCCGCACTCTCAAGGGGAAGGTCACCGTCATTCTCACCACCCACTATATGGAGGAGGCAGAGGCGCTTTCCGACCGTATCGGGATCATGAGGGATGGAAAACTGCTGATCTGCGACACTGCACAAGGGATTAAGGAAACGGTGGGGGCGGAGAGCTTTGAGCAAGCCGTTGTGCGCATTGTAAAGGAGGGAGCCAAATGAAAATGCTGACCTTTGCCAACCGCAACGCTAAGGAGAT
>JAGANE010000229.1 GCA_017624395.1 Clostridia bacterium | reverse complement strand
CCTCCACCTCGCAAGCTTTTGAAAAAGCTTGACCAAAACTTTCACTAAAATGGTAGTTCTGCACTCTTTATCGGCAAAAAAATACGAGGGATAGGAAATTTCTCCTATCCCTCATGTCTTATTTATTCCTCCGCCAACGCAACATCAATGGCGGTTTTGAGATCCTCGTAAGAAACCTTATCGTAGAACTTGGCGGTGATCACGCCGCTTTCATCAATGATCAGCGTCATGGGATAGGTTCCCTTGCCTCCCAGCAGATTGTAATAGCCCTCGTCGGCAAGATCCACACCAAACAGCATGGAGTAGTCACCGTAATTTTCGGCAACAAAATCGGGGGCAAACTCAGCGTCAAAGTTGGCGCAAACGGCAATCACCGTCACACTGTCGGCATATTCCTTGGCAATCTCGTTAAAGTGCGGCAGTTCCTCCTTGCAGGGCTGGCAGTCCAGATACCAGAAATTCAGCACCGTCACCTTGCCGCCATTGCTCTGCACGTTAAAGCTTCCCTCGGCATTGATCAGCGGAATCTCCGCACCGTGGCAAACGTTGCCTACGCTGTTTCCAACGTCGGGCTGCTCAGGATTGGTACTTTCAATCACGGGTGCCTTGTCAATGACGTTATAATAGACCAACGCGCCCGCAAGCAGACCAAGCAGTGCCACCGTTACTGCAATTCCAATCACGCGGTTACGCTTTTTGATGCGTGCATTGCGTTCCTCTATCCGTGCCCGATCCGCATCGGTCTCCCCAATCTCGTCGGGCGGCAGGAAGAATTTGGAGCCCTTCCACGTAATTGCCTGCGTGGGGCAGACCGAAATACATTCACCGCAGTTGATACACTCATGGTCGCCCACGTGGCGAATATCCATCTTACATTTGCTGACACAAAGCCCGCAATCCACGCACTTCGGCTTTTCCAGCTTGATGCCGCAGATGGCGATCTTGTTAAACAGACCGTACAGTGCGCCCAGGGGGCAAAGAAAACGGCAAAAAACACGGTAGATAAAGACAGCCGCCACCAAAATGACCACCATCAGCACAAATTTCCAAGTAAAAAGCGGCCCAAGCATGGAAAGCAGATCGGCATTCAGCGCATTGGAAAGCAAGCCCACGGCGCCCTCCAACGTTCCCGCAGGACAGATATACTTACAAAATGCGGGCAGGACGGCAGGATTTTTACGGAAAGCATACACCAAGGGCAGGTAGATCACAAACAAGCCGAGGATCACGTACTTGAGATAAGAAAGCACGCGGGTAAAACGGCTTTTTTTCAGCTTGGGAGTTTTAATCTTGTGAAGCAGATCCTGAATCAGACCAAACGGACACAAAAATCCGCAGATCCAACGTCCCAACAAAATTCCGTAAAGCAAAATGATGCCAAAAACGTAGTAAGGCGCGCGCTTGTTGCTACCCGTCAGCGCGTTTTGCAACGATCCAAGCGGACAAGCCCCCGAAGCACCGGGGCAGGAATAGCAGTTGAGTCCGGGCGTGCAGATATTTTTAAGCGGTCCGAGATAGATGTATCCGTTGCCAAAGCCCTTGAGGTTGGCATTGAACAAAAGCGCCGCGTAAAGCTGGATCAAGCGTCGCTTGGTCGGCAGATGCGCCCTGATCCACCCGCCAACGCCATTTTTATTTTCTAATTCGTTCTTTTTCATATCATCCAAGTCCTATACATTCGGTACAAATTTTAATCGCCTTTCCAAGCACGTCACGCATACCGCCGTTGAGAATTCCCAAAACGATCAATGTCACGGCAACGGCAAGGATCACAAGTCGGACAATCAAAAGTTTCCGTCCGCACTCCTTTTGCACTGCGGATACCTTGGACTCCGACCGACGAACTGCCCCTGCGGCAACCGCCGCCTTGAGCAGCTTCATCTCCCACCAAAGGCTTTCGGATTTGAAAAGCTGCACCAAAAGCGTGACAATCAACGTAACTGCCAAAAACGGGATCGATGCAAGCACCGCACCCTTGACGCTATCGTTGAGTGCCTCGGTAAAATTGGAGACCTTGACGAGATATGCAAAAAATGGCATTGCCGAGGCAAGCGAGATCAATACGCCCTCAACGCAAAGCATGGTTCGCAGAGCATGCTCCACCCTCACCTGCTGTCTTACAATCGGCTTGCAACGCGAAAAATCAACGCGCTCGCGCATTTTTTCCACATCCCGACACCGCTCCTTTTGTCCGCGCAGGCGTGGGGTCTCAATGGGAAATACCAGCGTAAGAACCGCACCGATGACGATTGCCGCCACGGAGATCCAAACGGGAATGGCAATTTTGGAAAACTGCTCCCCAATGCTCTCTCTTGTAAACGGTGCATCGCCGCTTTGATAGATCTGCCAGCATGAAACGATCAGGCAGACCCCAAGCACCAACAAAAGCACCGAAAGCACCGCACCGTAAATACGGTGGATCTGCTTTCCCTTTTCCAAATTCATTTTGATCACTCCTTTGATCCGTTTAATCTTTCAAATATGCTTCTTTATATTTTATCATAAAACTCTGCAATAGTCAAGGCACGCCCCCAAAAAAAGCCAAAAGGACGCAAAAAAGTCCCGATTTTTGCTGATGAAAAACTCACCCAAGCATCAAAAGCTCGGTGTCGGTCAGGATACGGATCCTTGGCGGGCGAGGCGATGCGGCATGACAGCAAAGCGTTACTACCGTATCCTCTACGCGGTACTCGTAAAATCTGACGCCGTAGCGTGATTGCGCGGTCACGGTGTCTGCCGAGCGCAGAGCAGAAATTCCCGTTCCAAGCCACTTGACCAACGCCTCCTTCCGCGTCCAAACACGCAAAAAGCTTTCATCATTGGGAAGTGAGAGAAAAAAATCCTCCTCACGCTCCGAAAACCACCGCGATGCCAAGGGAAACACACGCATGCTGGAAAGCCGTGACAGATTTTCGGCATCCAACCCCACGCGACAGCACCCCGAATACAAACGCTCGCGATCCTTTGGAGCAACGTAAACGTCGGGATAGGTGGGATCGGTGGGTGGCTCGGGCAAGGACGGTGCTTCGTCGGGGCACTCCATCGCGCAAAAGGTATATCCCTCCGTATGCGTGATATTAAAATCCACGTCACGATCCCGCAGAGACGGTCTTCCCTTTTCATCGTAAAACAATTCTCCTCGTACCCCCGATGCCTGCAAAAGCAAAAGCCCCGCAAGGCTGGTTCTTACCGCGCGCTCATCGCGTATGCTGCGGTGACGCTCACGCCAAGCCTCGTAAAAGCGCTCATCCAGCAGCTGTATCATCCTTCGCTTTTGCGGCAGCTTTGAAAGCGCGATTCCATAAATATCGATCATGCCGATGCCCCTCCTTTCCCAAAAATTTCTTTCCCTTTTATTTTATCATATTTTTGCCCTTTTGAAAAGAATTTGAAAAGAAATTTTTACGGCTTTTTCCAAAAAAACGAAAAAAACAGTTGACAAACATGGAAAAAAGTCGTATAATAGAATTAGAATTATTCTTGATCAAAGGAGAGACCGACCATGACCAAGCAAAGAGAGCTGATCCTCAACATTTTAAAGCAATCCGACCGTCATCTGACCGCTGACGAGATCTTTTTTCTTGCCAAGCTGAAAATGCCCAGCATCGCCATGGCAACCATCTATAACAACCTCAATGCCATGAACGAGGCGGGAATGATCAACCGCCTGCATATCGATGGTGTTGCCGATTGCTTTGATAAGATCACCGCTCCGCACGACCACCTGCTGTGCGACCGTTGCGGCAAGATCACCGACATTCGCCTGCCCGCCCTTGCCGATGAATTGGAGCGCGAGCTTGGCACCGAGATTGAGGATTATGAGCTGACGGTGCATTACATCTGCCCCGAATGCCGCCGCGCCCCCAAAAGACGTCAGCAAGAGCAGTAAGATGTTTTGTCAGAAACTTCTTAAAAGAAGTTTCCGACACCTTCAAGAACTTTAAAAAAAGGGGTTATACGTGTATTGTGGAGTGTTGGTTCGCTATTCCATAGTTTTTTAGCGGCAAGGGAATGTTTATCGCTTGATCCCGACAATAGCTCCCGCTACCGTTTTGGTACCACTACCCAAAACGGGCTCCCGATTTATTTCCCTAATAATATTTCTTTAGTTTTAAATTGAGATGGGTATAAAACTTATTTTTTGACGAAATCTTCTTGAAATAAAGTAAAACGTGGCAAGCCACGTTCGACACCTTCAAGATACTAAAAAAGATCGGAACGCTGCAAAATGCGTTCCGATCTTTTTTGTTTTTCTTATTTGATACCCGTATGTCCAAAGCCGCCCGCGCCGCGCTCGGTCTCGTCCAATTCGTCCACCGTCAAAAAATTGGCGGCAAGAACGGGCATGAACATCATCTGCGCAATGCGGTCGCCTCGGCGCACCTCAAACGGCTCGTTTCCGTGATTGATCAGCACCACCGAGATCTCGCCGCGGTAGTCGCTGTCGATCACACCGATGCTGTTTGCCATGGTCACGCCGTGCTTCAGCCCGTGACCGCTTCGTCCCGCGATCACCGCCACCACGTCCTGTCTTTCGGGGGAAATGGCAATACCGGTAGGAATCCGCGCCCGTTCTCCGGGGCAGAGGGTAATCACTTCATCTTCTTCCAACGCCGCGCGCAGATCCACCGCAGCAGAACCGTCGGTTGCATATTCAGGTGCTGTCATGCCTCTGGATAATTTTATTTTCACATTCAAGCTCATTACAAAAATCCTTTCATTTATGTTTAAAGTATTTTCATCAATTCCTGCGCCTCGGATACAAGGCAGGTGCGATTACCGTTTGCAATCACGTATTGAAGCTTTTGCTTGGCAAGCTCTGTTTTTCCCTGCGCGATGTAGATCCGCGCACATAGGAGCGCGTCCTCAACCTCTATCAAAAGGCATTCCGGCTTGCGGGAGTTCAAAAGCTCCAACGCCCCATCATAATCTTTTTTGCAATAAAGTACAGAAATCTCTCCCGATTTCATGGTACCTGCAAAGCCTGCCTTAAGCTTAGAATTTTTGATGTCTGCATATAACTGCACCGACTTTTTATACCAAAGCTCGGCTTCCTCAAAATCTTCCAATTTCATGCAGACGTCCGCAAGATTGTTGTAATAGCAGACCTTTTGTATGGGAAACGTCGAGGCAAATTTATCAATATTAATTGACTTTAAAATATCATACACCTTGCGATAGTCGCCCATATAAACAAGCGCTACGGCAAGGTCAATCGTCAAAATTTGTACACGCGCTTCAGATTTGGTTTTCGCAATGACCGCCTCCACTTGGTGCAAATACGGATAGGGGTCACATTGCTCGCGTAAAATCGCATAATTGCGCTGCAACAGCTTGAGTGTACAATTGTCCACGTAACAATAGGTAGCAAGAATCATAAAAAGATCAACAATCATAATCAGCCACCAAGGCGCGTGGAAGAAAAACAGCACCCCCGTATAAACAACGCAGAGAAAGCAAGAAAGCAGAACAAAGGCAACCGATTTGTGTTCAGCCGCCCAACATTGAAATTTTTGCATTTTGACCTCCTCTTTTGTATCCTTCTTGCGCAAAGCGCACAGCCTGCCGATACCTGCCGCAAAGCGGTTGGTATCGGCAGGCTGTTTTTGAAAAAGTTCTGAAAGAGGAGTGGGTGTGGGAGAGGGGAAAAGCTCTTTCAAGAGTTTTCCTCTCTCCCACGACCTTCCCTCTCACTTTTCTTAGTGAATTGCAGTTCCCTCAGGTACGCAGTCATCCACAAAGATGACCTGACAGCCGCAGGCATTGTTGGTTGCGGCAAGCAGCATGCCCTGCGAATTGACGTTGCAGATACGATTGGGCTTGAGGTTGGCAAGAACAATGATCTTTTTGCCAATAAGCTGCTCGGGGCTGTATTCCTCCTTGATGGAGGACATGATCACTCTTTCACCAATGCCGTCAAACAGTGTCAGCTTGAGGCAGGAATGCGACTTGCGCACGCCCTCTGCCTTAAGAATCTTGCACACACGCAGATCCAGCTTTTGGAAGTCCTCAATCACCACCTGCTCCTTGATCGGCTCTACAGGATCCGGCTCGCGGTTTTCAACGGGAGCCTCGGCTTCGGGACAACAAGTCTCCTCGGCGGGAGTGTCTGCCTTGCTCTCCTCCTCGGTCTGCGGATAGGAGAAATCCAAAAGTCCGACGTACTTTTCCGCCTCAATGGCATAGAGGAACAGGTAGAGACGCGGTCCGCGCTCCTTGTCGATCAACAGCTTGTAGACGTTTTTGAAGAAGGCGCCCTGAACGCCCTTCAGCTCCTTGTCGGTCATATCGGTGCCGTACACGGTCTTGGGGATCGCGTAAAGCTCGGTGTTCAGCTCATCCAGCGTGTATCCACCCTTTGCGATATAAGCGTGCAAAAGCTCAATTGCCATTTTCTCGTTTTCGTCAAGCGTGTTGTAGACCTCCCAATTGCGCGTGCTGCGCAGGCGGTTGACCTGATCGGGCGCGCACTGCTCCAGCCAGAACTTTGCGCGATCCAAACGGTCGGCAAACTGCTCTGCCTTGTAGGGGGTACCAATCTTTTCAAACACGGTCTCCAGCATGGGAACGTTAAAGTTGACGATCGATCCAAGCTGAACCAAAAGCGACATGGGAACCGTCTCGATCTCACGTCCCTCAACCTTGCAGTTATACATAATGTCCTGAATGGTATCCGACGCCTTGCCCTCGCGACAATCGGTCAGCATCTTGTCAAACTCAAAATACTGACGCAAAATTCCGTCGTCAAAGCAGAAATCAAACGCCTTGGTGGGGTCGGTCTTGGAGTAGAGCCAGAGCACGACCTCGGGTTGATAGAGCTTGAGCAGGGTTTCGGGCGTGAGATTGAGTCCCGACGAGCTTGACATTTTACCCGTCATGCCCTTGATGCCGATAAATTCGTACCCTTGGAACAGAGGTGCCTCGTAGCCAAAGATCTTTTTGGAAATGACCTTGGAGTTGCTGTAGGAGCCCGTGGGTGCGGCATGATCCTTTCCGCCCGGCTCAAAATCAACGCCCTCGTGTCTCCAACGCATGGGCCAGTCGATCTTCCAGCCAAGCTTGCAATCGGTATCGGTCAGGAAATGAAAATGTCCCTTGTGACCGCAACGGCAGGTATAATCCGCCTCGGTGCAATCCTCCGAAAGGCTTGTCACGGTTGTAAAGTCGGTGTGACATACGGGACAAAAGATGCTGACGGGATAATAGACCTCGCGCTCGGCGTCATGCTCAGCCTTCAGCTGCTCAGGGGTCTTGTCGGGATCCTTGGTCTTGAAGGAATCCAGAATGTCAAAGATCTCCCCGCGCTTTTTCAGCGACTCCAGAATATCCTCGCGGTATGCACCCGAACGATACATCTCTGCCTGATAGCGGTAGTCCATTTCAATGCCGAACTGCTTCATCGCATTTAAGAATTCCTCCTCAAAATGCTTTGCGTAGTTCTCGTGACAGCCCCAAGGGTCGGGAATGTCCACGTAGGGAGAACCGATATATTTGTCGTAATCGCTGCCCACGACCGCCTGCACGTTTGCGGGGATCTTGCGGCAACGGTCATACTCGTCCCAAGAAAAGAGCAGCTTTGCCTTTTTCCCCTTTTTTTGCAGTGCCTTGACCACAAACAGAGAGGTGGCAACGTCACGGAAGTTGCCAATGTGTACCGAGCCCGACGGACTGATGCCCGCCGCACAAACGTATTCTTCTTTTTCGGGATTGCGCTCAATGATTCTCTGCGCAATTTCTTCTGACCAATGCATATTTGCAAAACCTCACTTTTTTACTTCTGTTAGTATCTTATCTTATATATCTTATCATATTTTTGCCAAATTGTCAACACCATTGGCAATTTTCCTGCCGTCGGGCAATCATTTTGTTTCTTGGCGCACCTCTCCCGCAGGCATTTGGGGCGTTTTGTTCTGCTCTCGCAATTCCTGCCTTTGCATCAGGCGCAAAAGCTGCGGACGGTGATAGCGTTGCAGGATCACAAATTGCAGATCGTACAGCCCCGCAAGGATCGCGGTGATCAAAAACGGCGCAAGGTTTGCAAGCGGATCCTCAAAAGCAAAGCAGAAAAGCAGTGAAGCAAAGCCCAATACCACGATCACCTCATGAACCAGCTCGGAAAGGCAGGTCTGTAGTACAAGCTCCTTTGTCGTATGCGTCCTGACGTCAAACTGCTCGGGCTTGAAGGTGGGAACCCTCCTCGCCCATTTACGTACACGCAAAAGTCGGTACATACGCGCCTCCCATTTATGTTCTCGGAACCAATGTCCCTCAAAATTTACGTTTTTGCAGGACGTCATTGCTTTTTCCAGACAAAAGCCAACCGCCAGACGCATCAAAAGATGATACAGCGTGGTTCCCGCCGTGGTTGCAAGTGTGATCCATAATCCGCCCCTCAAACAAACCGCAAGCGGCACAAGGAGAGCGGTCAGGACTGCAGCAGCAGTCAATGCGATATAAAATCTTGTTTTCATTTTCTCAAGCCTTCCGAGAAATCCGTTCTTTTGCGGCGGCAAGCAATGTCTGCCGATCGTTGGGCAGGCGTTCCTCGATCACGTCATCCAACAGTGCCGACAAAAGCACGCCCAGCTCTTTGCCCGCAGACATACCGAGTGCCATCAGATCCTTTCCGCTGATCCTCAGTGTCTTAAGGGAAAGACACGCATCGGCGGCACGGATCTCCTCCACCAGCCTTGGAATTGCCTCCAGCTCCCACGGAAGTGCCGTAAAGGCGGGCGCATGGGCAAGGCGGTCACATCGTTTGACCTCCATCAACCGCAGGATATTTTCATCTGACATTTTTTGCATCAGCCGCTTGACCGCTTTTGTTTCCGCCGCAATGGGACGGTCGTGCAGCTCCACCAATTGCAGCACCGCCGCAGTGGTGGCATTGTCAAAGCGGAGAGCGTGCATCAGCTTCTCGGTCAAGCTCACACCAATCTGTGCATGTCCCTTAAGATGTCCGCCGTTTTCGTCCTCGGTGTAGCACTGTGGCTTTCCGATGTCATGCAAAAGGATCGACAGCCGCGTGATCGGGTCGTCATTTTGACAAAATCCAAGGGCGCGGATCGAATGCTCGTACACGTCAAAGGCATGATATTTGGTGTTTTGCGCAAAGCCCACACAGGCACCAAGCTCCGGCAGGAATACCGACACGACATCGTGATACTCGCGCAGGATCCGTTCAGCACCCTTTCCGCAGATCAGCTTGCAAAACTCCTCTCGGATCCGCTCCGCAGCAATATTTTGTAGCAGCTTGCGGCAATGATGGATCGCCTCTGCCGTAATAGGATCGATCTCAAAATCCAGCACCGCGGCAAAGCGAATGGCGCGCAGGATCCGCAAGCCGTCCTCCTCAAAGCGGGTGACGGGATCGCCCACGCAGGCAATCATACCACGCTCCAGATCGCGTCTGCCGCCAAACAGATCCACAAGTCCGCGTGCAGGATGATACGCCATGGCGTTAACGGTAAAATCACGGCGCGAGAGATCGTCCTCCACGTGCGAGGAAAAGGTGACGCTGACGGGATGACGGTTGTCGGCGTATTCCCCGTCGGAGCGATAGGTGGTGATCTCCAACGGCTCACCGTCCACGATCACGGTCAGCGTTCCATGCTTGATGCCCGTTTCCACGGTGCGAAGATCGGCAAACACGGCGGCGGTCTCCTCGGGGCGCGCCGAGGTGGTAATATCCCAATCATTTGGAGTGCGCCCCAGCATAGAATCACGCACACAACCGCCCACGGCAAACGCCTCAAAGCCTGCTTGCTCCAACCGATCCAAAGCCGACAAAACGACCGACGGCAATGCAATGTTCACGAATATCACCTCCCATTACAAAAAATGATATAAATCAATCTATAACAGATTTTGGTCAGTAGTAAAGCTAATTGTCCAACCGAAAAATTTTTGCCCCATACGGCTTGATGGCAAGCAGCAGGATCATACCGCAGAGATATGCCGAAAGAACCTCTCCCAGCCCCACGGTCAGTACACAATACCAAAGCCCGCCCTCAAAGCGATAGGAGTAAGCCAGCACAAACGGGACGATGACCGTATTGGCAAGCACCGTGGGCAGAGGAACCAACCACGGCACACGCCGTAGCCAATAGGCACCCAATGCCCCCAATAGGGTGGCAAGCGTGCCAAAGATCACGTCCTGCCAGATGCACCCCGTTGCGAGATTGGAGAGGAAACAACCAACCGTCAGCCCTGGGATTGCCGCAGGAGTAAAAAACGGAAGCACGCACAGTGCCTCCGACAATCGAAATTGGATCGCACCGTTTGCAAGTCCAAAAGCACCGACAAAGCAGGTCAGCACCGTGTAGAGAGCCGCAATCAGCCCCGCTTGCGTGACGTACAAAATTCTTGCTTTTTGATGAGTTCCATAAGGTTTCATGTTCAATTTTTCTCCTTTAGTTTTGTTTTTCGTGAGGAAGGTCTCGAACTCACGCGACCAAAGATAGATATTCCATCCTTGTCCGTAGCATATTATATCACAAAAAACGCATCCCGTCAAGACGAAAATGCGTTTTTGAAAAGTTTTTACGTGGGAAAGCGGCAATACCGTATGACCAAAATCATACGGCATTGCCCGAATAAAGAATTGCAAAAAAATTATTCTTTGGTTTTCCACGGCGTGGGCACACCGTCTACGTAGTGCCAATAGTTGCCCTTGGCGGTCGGCTCTGCTTCGGAGTAGTAATAATGCATTGCATAGTCTCCATAACAATCAATAACACCAAACGAAACTCCGCTATTACCAGTATCTTTCTTAAAAGCATATTCAACTTGCACTTTTTTCCATTGTTCCGTAGTGTGGCAACGATAGACCGCAAAACAATTTTCTTTTTTCAAATCACATCCATTGTAATTCCCGTCAATGACTAAATGCACTACATCGGATTCAAGCACAATTACCTTAAGTCCGTCCATCCCTTGAAAATCAAATCCAACAGTCTTGATTCCCTTGGGAATATAAATGGTTTTGATTGATGCAATATAAGAAAAGATGTCCAAATTTACTTTATCAATGGAACCGTCACTCGGTATCACACTCGTCTTACAGCCCAAAATCGGAACGTTGGTGCTTTTATCGATCAAAAGATTTCCTACGGCGTAATAATAAGGATTGTCCGCGTGTACCGTGATGGTTTCCAGAAGATCCATGCCCTTCAGCGCGGACGGTCCGATATACCTGACGTTTTGACCAAGCTCTACGGATACGATATTTTCGCAATTATAAAAGGCATGTGACATGATAAAGACCGTGTCTGCATGTGTTACGAGACGCGTACCCTCGTTGCGACCGACCAATACAAGATAGGGGTTGGTTGCCGATCCAAGATATTTCATACCCTCGTATATAGTGTATTCGATAGCAGGAGAATCCTTGAACACATTGTTACCCATATCTGCCAACGTATTGGGAAGGATCACGGTTTTAAGCTTATCACACATTGCAAAAGCCTCTCGTCCAATGCTTGTAACCCCATCTTGGATCACAACCTCCTCAAGCTGCGCACAACCGATAAAAGCGGTATCGCCAACCGTTTCCACATTCGCAGGGATCACGACACGCTTCAAAGCTGTACTGTCAAACGCACTTCCACCAATCGTTTTCAATCCCGCCCCAAAGGTCACACTTTCAAGCTCCAGACAACAACTAAACGCACCCTCTCCGATTTTCTCTACACTGTCCGGAATGGTGATACTTTTGAACAGGCAACCGTCAAAAACCGAATTCTCAATTGATTTGATCGTATCGGGAAGCTCAATACTCAGCATTGTCGTGTGACCAAAGAACGCCGCTTCGCCAATTTTTGTTACGGGCTTTCCCTCATACTCCGCAGGAACGATCACATGCTGAGCCAAACATTTTTCTCCATTATATACGCTGTAGGAGGATCCGTCCTCATTCAGCTTGAACTCCATCGTAACCAAAAAGTAGTTTGCCAAGCATTTTTCACAAGTCAAGCCATCGGATGCCAAAACATGGTTGCTCTCCTTTAACAGCTTGTGCTTACAGACAGAGCATTCATCAAAGATAGAACAGGAATCCGACTTAGCAACGTAGGAGTGTCCCGCCGCCTTGCCGTAAGAAGCTCCACAGCTCGCGCACTGTGCAGGTGCCTCGCAGGTAGGCGTTCCGCCGCTATGTGGAAGAAGCTGCCCATAGGGAGCATCACAGCTTTCGCACCTTGCCTGCGCACTGCAGGTTGCAGTACCACCGCCATGCTGCTGTGAAGCATAGGCAAAGGGACAGCCTTGATATGTACAACGGTACGTGTGTGTTTGATCACCGTCGGAAACATATTTCATATCATGCTCGGTGTACTCCCCGTACAACGCCCCGCACACCGCACACTTTGCCTTATTGTTGCAGGTAGCCGTACCGCCACTGTGCGCCTCGGGCTCGGTCTTATAGGTACACCCCTCTTGCTGACACTCCAACCAATGCAGATCCCCCTCGATCACGTATTGCGAATCATGACTGCCAAGAGCTTTGCAAAGATCGGCAGAGCCGTCGTCCTTGCAGGAAGCAAGGCAACATAGAGCAATCAGTGCAAGGATCATCAAACAGGTTTTTTTCATACAGAACACCTCCTCAAAATTACAAAAAAAGCGCAGAGAAACCCTCTTCGTGGGATCTCTGCGCAATACAAACGGTCATATCATCGCATCGGCAGAAGTCCCGCCGAGCCTTTTTTCTTATTATATCACATCATATACCGTTTGTCAATATCTATTTTCCATTTTTTGTAATCGTTCGCAATTGTTCAAAATCAAGCCGCTAAGTGATTCTGTCACAAGCAAAAATCCTATCGGTCCAATGCTTGAAAGGCATCGGTAAACGGGGTGATGTCGGGCTCGCCGTAAAGTGCCTCGTAGTCGTCTCCCAAAAAACAACCAAAGGT
>JAGANE010000228.1 GCA_017624395.1 Clostridia bacterium | reverse complement strand
AGAGCCACCGATGCCGATGACAACCAACACGTCGCAATTCTTTTGAATTTTGGCTGCTGCCGTCTTGATACGTGCAAATTCATCCTTGTCGTAATTTACGGGAAGATCGATCCAACCGAGAAAATTGCTGCCGGGACCGCTCTTGGTACGGAGCATTTGGTCGGCGGAATTGACCTGTGCTTGAATGCGCTCGTACTCGTGCGCACCCACAAAAGAGGAAACATACTTGTCGTTGAGTTTGATTGCCATGGGATTGTGACCGTCCTTTAAAATATTCCAAGTAATGAAAATAAATTTCACGAATTATTATACAACATTCTTTGCAAAAAAACAATGACTTTTTGCAAAAAAAATTATTTTTTTCTTTTTTCCCCGTTTTTAATAAAAAAGTAGCGTTATATCAGTAAAAATCGTGCAAACATTCGAATCAGCACCTCAAAAAAATTGATTCTCGGAAGATCCTCGGCAACAATGACGGGTGCCTCCCCGATCATGTGATCTCCCACAAAAAAACGGACACTTCCCACCTTGTCCCCCGCCTTAATGGGTGCCGTGACGGTTTTGGGTAGCTCAACACTTGTCACAACCGACGAAAGCTGCTGCTTGGGCAATACGCAGGAAAAGCTGCCGCACGAAAGCTTGCAGAGATTCTCCCGTCCTCCCACGGCGGCAATCGGCTCCGGATCGTCAAGCTCTGCGGTATAAAGTCCGTAATTTGCAAAGCCCCAATCCAAAGCCTGTGTTGCAATGGCATTCCGTTCATCGCGCGATTCGGCTCCCATGACAACGCAAATCAGAGAAAAGCCGTCTCGTTCTGCCGTTACACTGACACAAAAGCCCGCTTTGGAGGTAGATCCCGTCTTGAGTCCCGTGCATCCGGGATAAAAACGCACCAGGCGATTGGTGTTGGTCAATCCGAATTCACCGTTTCGAATACTGTCCATCCAGATCGAGCTGTATTTTAAAACGGTTTCGTGCGCGATCAAGGCGCGGGACATCAACGCAATGTCGCGTGCCGAGGTCAGATGCCGCTCGGCGGTATCATCCAAGCCCGTAACGTTCTCAAACACCGTATTTTTCATTCCAAGTGCCTGCGCACGGGCGTTCATTTTGTCAACGAACACGGGAACGCTCCCCGCAATATGCTCGGCAAGAGCCACCGCCGCGTCGTTTGCCGAGGCAATGACCACACTTTTGAGCAGATCCTCCACCGTCATCTGCTCGCCCTCCTTGAGATAGACCTGCGAGCCGCCCATGGATGCCGCGTTGGGAGAAACAGTAACGGTATCATCCAAACGAACCGTTTCCGCATCAATTGCCTCCATGACAAGCAGTAGCGTCATGATCTTTGTAACCGATGCCGGCGGCAGTGCCTCGTCTGCATTCTGCTTATAAAGAATTGCGCCCGTTGTCTCCTCCATCAAAATCACGCTTTTGCAGGAAAATCCGAGAGAGCCGTCCTCCACGCCGAGATCGGAAAGATCGCTCGCCGTTTCCGTGATCGGAACGATATTTTCCTCCGCCGCTGTGGGGATAACACAGAGCAAAGACAGTAAAAGTGCTGTCAACGACGTTAAAATTTGTCGCAAAAAAAGCTTTCTTTTCATAAAAATCACCTCGTCACAATCTATGTCGGGTAAAATCCGTTTATGCGGAACAAAGAAAAAAAGACCGCAGACGTACAGTCTTTGTCGTCTGCGGTCATATTCTTTCAGGATCAGTTCTTTACCGAGAACTGATACACCGTGGTGTAATCGTATTTTTCACCGGGATTGAGAATGATATTGTCAAAGCCATCGTTTTTTTTAGCATCGGGCATTTTTTGCGTCTCCACGCAGAACAGCGACTGCTTATTCTGAGGATAACCGCCCTTTAAGGGATGCTCGGGATCGTCAAGGAAGTTTCCGCTGTAGAACTGAATGCAAGGCTGATTGGTATAAACCTGCATCATACGTCCGCTGTTGGGCTCATAGACCTGCACGCGCATCACAGGCTCCTTGGTCTCGCCGCCCGTAAAGCAGAAGCAGTGATCAAAGCCGCCCGCCGTTTTAATATCCTCGTTTTCCATGTCAAAGTCCACACCAATGGTCTTAGGCTCACGGAAATCAAAGGGGGTTCCCGTGACCGATCTCTGCTCTCCCGTGGGCATCAAGCCCTGATCGGTGGGCAGGTAACGGTCGGCATCCATCTGCATCACGTGATCAAAGATCTTCCCCGATGCGTAGCCACCGAGATTGAAGTAAGCATGGTTGGTCATGTTGACGATGGTGGTAGCGTCGGTCTCTGCTTCATAGCGGATGGAAAGTGCGTTGGAAGAAAGAAGCGCGTAGGTGACGGTCACCTTCAAATTACCGGGATAGCCCTCCTCCCCATCGGGAGAATCCAGCGTCAGGATCAGCTTTGGCTCATCGCCGTCCACGGGCTTGACGTTCCAAATGCGGTGGGAGTATCCCACCTTGCCGCCGTGCAGAGAATTCTTGCCATCGTTGCAGTAAACGCTGTATGCCTTGTCACCAATGCTGTATTTCCCCTCGGTGATGCGGTTGCAGGTTCTTCCCACAAGCGCACCGAGATAGCCGCCTGCAAGCACATAGTCGCGCAAAGAGTCATAGCCGCCCACCACGTCGGACATTCTGCCCCAACGGTCGGGCACACGGATCTCCATGATCGCACCGCCAAATTCACAGATGCGAACCGTCATGCCGTTTGCGTTTTTCATGGTATATGTATAGACGTCGGTTCCGCCGTCCAATACGCCAAAATGATGCTTTGTAATCATTTTTTATTCTCCTTCGTATCCATTGGGATTTTTCTTCATCCAATTTGCAAGGTCGCGACACATATCGTCAATATCGTTCTCAGCCTTCCAGCCAAGCACGGTGTATGCCTTTTCGGGATCTGCATAACAGGTAGCAATATCACCGGGGCGGCGGTCAACGATCTTATAATTGACCTTGAGACCCGTTGCCTTTTCGTAAGCCTTTACAATCTCCAAAACCGAGTATCCCGTACCCGTACCGACGTTAAAATGCTCCACGCCCTTGACGGTCTCGGCACGCTTGAGTGCCTTGAGATGTGCCTGCGCAAGATCCACCACGTGAATGTAATCGCGCACGCCCGTGCCGTCCTTGGTATCGTAATCATTGCCAAAGACCGAAAGATAAGGAAGCTGTCCTGCCGCAACCTTTGCCACGTAAGGCAACAGGTTGTTGGGGATCCCTCTGGGATTTTCACCGATCAGACCGCTCTTGTGCGCACCGATGGGATTGAAGTAACGAAGGATCGAAACACTCCAATCATTGTCCGCCACCCAAGTATCCTTAAGAATACGCTCGATCATCAGCTTGGTCTCGCCATAGGGGTTGGTGGTGGAAAGCGGAAAATCCTCACGGATCGGTACCGTTTTGGGCATACCGTACACGGTTGCCGAGGAGCTGAACACAATTCTCTTGGCGTCATATTTTGCCAACAGCTCCAAAAGGTTGAGTGTGCTGACAAGATTGTTGTAGTAATAAAGTCCGGGCTTTTGTACCGATTCCCCTACTGCCTTAAGTCCTGCAAAGTGAATGGCGGAGTCAATGTCGGGATTCTCGACAAATACCCTTTCAAAGGCTTCCTTGTCGCAAAGATCGACCTCATAGGCGCGAAAATCCTTGCCCGTGATCTCCTTGATGCGCTCCAATGCCTTGGGGCTGGAGTTGCAATAGTTATCGACCACAACGATGTCGTAGCCTGCGTTCAAAAATTCCACAGCGGTGTGAGAGCCGATAAAGCCCGCGCCGCCCGTAATCAAAATAGACATTGGTATTTCCTCTCTTTTTCTGTAATCGTCTTTTAATCCCAAAGCTTTTCGGGATATTCGCCTGCATCGATCAATGCACGGATCGATGCCTTGACCTTGGGCTTATCATCTGCATAGGTCACACCGTACCACACCGATTGCGTGGGATAGACCTTTACGTCGCAAAGACCTGCCTTACGTTGCTCGTCCACCGCTCCGGGCAGATAGTACTCCGCCTTGAGAGGATTGTCCCCGAGATCAGAAAGGAACTCTGCAAAGCCCTCGCCCAAGCGATCAAAGATGGCGGGAGTAAAGCCCCAACAGTTCATGGAAACAATGGTGTCAAACGGCAGATCGATCCAAGTCTCGCCGTCCTCGTCAAGATATGCGGCGGTGGTCTCCTTTTTGACGATCTTGGTGCGCTCGGTCACGCTTTGCATCATACCGTCCCCATCTACAACACACTGTCCGCGCGAAACGGTTCCAAAATCGGTCAGCGTATTGCCGAGACGAAATCCAACCATGCAATGGTGTGCCTTGCCCCCAGCATTGTCGGCAACGGAAAGATGCTTTGCAAGCTGCATGAAGGTATCTCTGCCATAAAAATCGTCGGCATTGATCACAGCAAAATTATCCTTGACAATATTACGCACGCAGTAAATGGCGTGTCCCGTTCCCCACGGCTTGGTTCTGCCCTCGGGCACCGTAAAGCCTGCGGGAAGCTCCTCCGATTTTTGGAATGCGTAGGTTACCCTGACCTTCTTTTCCGCGCGTTTTCCAACCGTCTCGCGGAACAGCTCCAGGTTTTCCTCCTTGATAATGAAAACGACGTGATCAAATCCTGCACGAATGGCATCAAAGATAGAAAAATCAATGATGAATTCGCCGTGATCGGTCATCGGATCCAATTGCTTGAGTCCGCCATAGCGCGAGCCCATGCCTGCTGCCAATATCACAAGTGTCATGATGTGCCTCCGAAACATGAATAAAATTTTACATCACTTTTTAGTATACACGAAAAAGCAAAAAAAGTAAAGGGCTTTTTGGAAATTGATAAAATATTATTTAAAAAAATATCCAAAAACCAAGAGTAAATAGCGAAAATAAAATTACGCCAGCGTCACGTAAAGCATATGAATACAGGGGGATGCGAGCGTTCCTGCGGTATAGTTGTAAATGGTGACGTTGCCGCCTACCTGTCCCCATACCGTAATGCGATCCCCAACGGCAAGATTGATGCGATCACTCTGCCGCCAATCGCGCACGAGAAAGCGCCATTCCCTGCCGTCCGCATCGGTTGCGTGACATTCTAAGTAAACCGTATATTCTCCGCTGTCGCTCTCGTCGTTCCAAATGCCGTCCACGGTCAGGGTCAGCGTTACGTATTCGTCGATCCTTGCATCTGCCTCGCGGTAAAGTGTCTCAACGTCCACGACTTGACACTGCTCTACATATGCCTCCTTTGGCAGATCCAGATTGACGGGAAGCTCTCCCCCGCCGCCTACGAGAGAAGCGACAAGAGAGATGATCAGTGCAATCAGAAGTCCACCGACGTAAGGAAAGATCAATGCCAGCGTTGCAAAGATCTTCCAGCCTCTCCGCCAAGGGCCCTGCCAGGTCAGGATCAAGCCGATGATGGGAGAGAGAATGAGCATGGCAATGATAAAAATATTGCTGAAATACCACGGCACGAACTGCACTCTGTCTGTATTCCCGCGACGCCGTTTTTTCTTTTTCGGCTTGACCGCCTTGCGGTTGCCCGCGCGCATTTCCTCGGGACAACTCTTTCCGCAGATGGGACAGCAATCGGCAGCAAAAAAGGTCTCGCAATCGGGACATTTATTCAAATCAGGATAATCAACAACCTCGGTTTCATACCGACCGTAATTTTTTGCCATAGCATTCTCCTTTTAAAAATCAAGAAAATAGATCACTGCAACCACCCACGCAAGTCCGACAAAATTGATCAGCCAAAAATACCAATGCCTTGTTTTGTGGCGCAAGAGATTCATGGCGACCAAAGCACCGATCGCACCGCCAAACAAACCAAGACCCAGCAAGGCAGATTCGGGAATGCGCCAACGGTTATGCTTTGCACGGTGCTTATCAATTCCGTAAGCCAGAAAAGCAAGCACGCCCATCACAATAAAATATCGGATCAGATAGGGTTTCATAAAGCCTCCAAGCGCAAATCAGCCTTTATTTTTCAATGCTGCAAACGCCTCGTCCGCAATCTCAACCGTTTCGGCAATATCCGCATCGGAAAGCGAGGCATTGATAAAGTGATTGTGATGATTGGTAAAGAAAACGCCGCGCTTGACGCATTCCGCGATCCATGCCTGATGAAGCTTGAGAGAGGGATCGTCGGCAAGGCGCAGATAAAAGAGTGCGGGCGCACCCGTAATACGCAGATCGTATCCGTATTTTTGGGCGGTCTCGATCAGCCCGTTTTTGAGCTTGGTTCCCTTTTCCCGCAAAAGCGTTGGCAGATCCAACCGCTTCATTTTTTCAATGCAGGCAATTCCTGCCGCAAACGGAACGGCGGAGAGCCAATACGAGCCTGTATAGGACATGGACGACAGCGTGTTTTTGAGAAATT
>JAGANE010000034.1 GCA_017624395.1 Clostridia bacterium | reverse complement strand
TACGCCTGCATAGTTAAATGGATATAATAGCCCCCTCCTAAGGGGTAGTTATGGGTTCGATTCCCGTTGCGGGTGCCATAAGGTAGTCGTAGGGCTACCTTTTTCTCTGCCGTGTCATTCTGAGCGGAGCGGAGCGAAGTCGAACTTTTTTCACCGAGATCCCGAATGTCGCTTTGCTCCATTCGATCCTCACTACGCTCGGATTTCGACTGCGCTCAGGATGACACGGTGAAAAAAGCGCAAGGCGGTAGCCGTAGCGGAATCTCGGCAGAACCTTCCTCGTAAGGTGATTTTTCTAACTCGCATTTTTTCCTCAGTGTCCCATTTGTAAAACAAAACGATCCCCTTGAAAGGCTTTGGCGCATCTGCCTCTGCCGTCCAAGGGGATCTTTTTTGATCTTTTATTTCATATACGGAAGCGCTCTTTGATACCACTCGTAGGCAGGCGGAACGATCATCTCCTGCGTTCTTTCCCAAATTGCCTTTTCGGTCGCGTTGACACAGTCAAAGACGTCACAGCAAATGACCTCGCCCTCGCCAAGAGAGATACGCTTGGCAATTCCCTGCCGCTCCAGCTCGTCAAAAAAGCGGGTGGAGCTGTAAAAGGGCCATACCATGTCGGGTCCTCCGGGATATGGATAGTGATCCAATTCTCCCTTGATCCGCTCGCGCTCGGTTTCGTCGGAAATTCTTGAAAGAACCTCCTCTACAAAGCGGTACTCTGAAAAATGCTTGAAGGTGTGGTATCTCATGCCCACTCCCCAAAACATGACGTATGCCTTGACGCCGTAGCGCGTGCGGCTGTCGTACATTCTTTGCCACGGAGACTCGTGCGAAAAGCAGTACTCTCCAAAAATACCGTAGCGCTCCCCTCCCTTGGGGTCTCCCCCAACCAGATCTGCCGCATGCTTACTGCGTGCCGCCACCGAGTGAGTGGGATTATCGCTGCGCAGGCTTCCCTTTTGTGTGCGGAACACCTCGGTGATCCTGCCCGTATCGGAGGGGCGATCCATGTGCCAATCCTCAAACACGGTATCCCAATTGGTCTGACTAAAGGTGGGCATGACAAGGGTTCCCGCAGAAACGGTATCCTCCAATGCCGCAATCACGCTTTCGGCACCTCCGTCGATATATCCCAATGCCTTGAGCGAGGAATGTACCAACAAAATAGAGTCCTGTTCAATTCCAAAGGCTTTGAGCGCCTCTTTCATAATCTCTTTGGTCAGCATCTCTTATAACCCCAACAGCCGCATGGCATTTTCATGCGTGATCTTATCGTAAGCCGATTTGGTAATGACACCGCGATCCTTCCAACGCTTAAGCGTATCGATCAGCGGCACCTCAAAATCGGGGCTGACGATGTCGGTTCCAAAATACATACGGTCCTCAAATTCACGGATAAACTCGGCAATATAAGCCTCGTCACGCGTCAGCGCGTTATAGGCGGTGCCGTCCGAAAGATCGCAGTGCAGATTGGGATAGCGGCGCAACAGCTTGGGCATAACGCCCTCCTCCTTGATCGGTCCCTTGTTATGAAGTCCGATTCTCCAAAGCTGCTTTCCCTCAAAGCTCCATGCAACACAACGCTCACCCGGAGTTTCCAGCCTTGCGATCTCAGCCCAGAACAGAGGTCCGTGTCCAAGGAAGATCAAATTTGGAAATCTTTGCAAAGAAAGCTCCAGCTGCGGAAGTCCCGGCTCGTCGTACAGACCAAAGCCGCCCGTGAGCTGATCCGAGCCGTCGCAGGTAACGGGGAGTCCCACCTTTTGTGCCGCACGAAACAGATTTTGCACCTTGGGATCCTTCATCTCCATCTGCGGCATGATCTCTCCCACACCCACGCAACCAAGCTCCTTGTAAAATTCCAACGCATCCTCAAGAGGTGCATTCGGGCAGTTGGACATGGCACGCGGATCCACGTTGCAAAACGGAATGATACGGTCGGGATAGGCGTTTGCCATATCGATAATATCCTGCGTATTCTGCGGAAAATAAATCTCGGGGCTGACGATCGGCAAAACAACGCTTTTGTCAATGCCGAGACGGTCCTGTGCCGCCAACAGCTCCTGCAGGTTGCACATACTGTACTTTGGATTCCTCGCGCGGAATGCGTGAGCGTGAATATCAATCAGCATATTGACCTCCCTATGTTCACTTTATTTCTTTTTTCAGTTTTTCAATGATATACTCGCAATTGAGTACCTTTTCGGCAAGCATTCCCTTATTGAAATAATAGTGATTTGCCGCCTCATAGCCAAACAGATTGTTTTTTTGCATCAGACCGTACATCAAAAGCGCAAGCTTGCGCTCCTCCTCGGCAATCTCCAGCATTCTTGTACGGTCACCTTTTTCGCGGCTGACCACAAAATCCGATTGGAGATAAGAGGAATAAAACAGTGCGTATCCGCCCCACGCCGCCTGCTTGAAATCGGAATCGGGCAGATTCTCGATCAGATCAAGCCCAACCCTCCATTTTGCACTCAGCTTGCGGAGCTGCTCGATATAAACGTCGCGCGGATAAATGGCGCGCCATTTGTCAAGATCGTCGTAAGCATAGCAGGTCATGGTTGCGGCAAAGCCGCTCGGCTCGTCAAACAAAAGGTCTGAGGGACCTGCGTTCTGCGGACCGTAATATACGCAATGAATGTCAAACGGGAACTCGCGAAAAGCGTTGGAAAATATACTTGCCGCTTGCTTGACCGTTTCGGCATATTCGCCATACTGACGGCGCAAAAGTGCATGGTAGCGATCCTCGTCGGGATCGTCCAGACATTCGGATGCTACCTTGAGGTTGATTGACGGATAGCCGCCAAGCGTCCAGCTGAGCATCAAATGCTTGACGCCTGCCTCGCGCAGTCCCTTCATATGCTCGCGGATCAAGTCAAAGACCGGCAAAAACGGTAGCGTACTGCACTCCCACGTTACGTTGACCTGCACCTTGGCACAGACCTCGTGTCCGCGTTCCCGAGCATACTCCCAAATCCCCTTGGAAAAGGTTGCGGGACCGGGAATGGACATGCTGTAATCTCTGACCGCGCCGTGTACACCGCCGATATCATATTCCTTTTTTGCCTCACTGTTGCATTGCAGAATAACCTCCTTGGGGAGACGGTCGATGCACTTTTTGAATTCCTCTGCCGTCATATGATCCTCCCACGCCCACGTCCATGCAATGGTGCGAATGGCGGGATCCACGGCTCTCGATTCCTCGGAAATCGCGGTAAGGACGTCGGAAATGATCTTTGCCGCAGAGGCATTTTTGCAGCGCGGACACGGTGTGCCCACGTTGAAGGACTTGCAGTTGGTCAGATTTTCCGAGGTCGTAATGCAGAAAAATCCGCCCAATCCGGGAACGTCGGTACAAAGCTTGCGCACCGCATAACGGAGGTACTCCAACGTACGTGCATCGCTTGAGCAGAGTGCGCCGTAGCCCGCGTTCTGATGTCCCAAGAGATCGGGATACTTTTCAAAGAATGAGAGTGTCATACAGCGCGGCTCATTGAGGTACAGATAAACCTTGATGCCGTACGTCCTTGCACCGGCAATCAACGACCGCAAACGTGCCTGACGATCCTCCCAACCCTCGGAATACGAGGGATCAAAGGGAAACGGTACCATCTGATACAGTACCACGGGTAACCAAATGGCGTTGACACCCGCACTTTGATACATTTTGAGAAGCTGTTCGGGATAGGACAGATCAATATCATTATCCAAAACAGTTGCGTAAAGACCGCAATAGGAATAGATCAGACGCAGGTTTCTGCCCTGAAGGCAGGAGGCACCGTCCACATCGGTATTTCCGAAAAAGTCAAACGGAACCGCACCGCCAAACAAGTTGGAAAAATCCTCGTCCATACACTTTTTGATTGCCGCAAGGCGTGCCCTTTGTCCGTCGTCCAACGGCTCGGGGCGCACGGGCTCGCAATAGGGCTTGAAACGACCGAGCTTGACGTCAAGGAAGTCGTCCTCCTTAAGCACCGTAGCAAGCTGATCCTCGCTCCACCCCAACAAAGCAAGCAGCTGATTGTACGGCAACAAATGCCACGCATTGCGAATGGTTGTGATGTAACCGCGCTTTTCCCACAGCTCGGTGTGCTGCTGTGCCGGCAAGCCCATTGCCCCTGCCGCCTCGGTCACCTCAAAAAGAGAGACATCCAGCGCCTTAGCAATTCGCTCGGCGGGGACGGTCTCCCAAAGGCGGAAGACCGTCGCATGAAATCGGCTCGGAAAATGTGTAAGCGTTAAGGTTTGATCCTTTTTTACAATTGGTAGCTTAGAATATTCCATAACAGTAAAACCCTTTCTCGCGCCGCTGTTTGTTTAGTGAATTGCCCCGTCAAGATATTCCAGCGATTTTTCTACCATACGGTTGCCAAGCTCCAAATTTGCCTTTTCGGCACTCTTGGTAAACCAATGAGGCTTATCCGAAATACGGGAAAGATCCACGCAGTCGGGATACAGAGCCATCAGAATCGAGCATTCAAATTCGCCCGCATGATCATATCCCGTTGCATTCTGCACTGCGGTGCTCATCGT
>JAGANE010000227.1 GCA_017624395.1 Clostridia bacterium | reverse complement strand
CCTGCAATCTTTTCTACGTCATGTAAAAATACTATATCAGTTTTAAAATGCTCACTTGCCGCCTTCATCCCCGCAACGATTTCGTCCTTAAGTCCTGTATTCACCACTTGCACAATGCGTACACCGGGAATAGCCGCCTGCATCCGTGCAATCAGACAGCAGAGGGCAGGCAGGACAGAGTAAAGATCCTGCTTTTCAAAATGATCAAACTGCACCTCTCCAACAGGAGCGTTACTCCAAGAATCATTCGTAGCACCGAGAATAAATACAGTATTCACTTCGTTTTCCTGAAAAAAACCTTCTTGCACAAGACGGTCGAAGCGCGAAAGGAAGGATGACCTCTCATCCAACCACTCCCGTACCGTATTGCAGATGGATGACCCCGAAAAGCTGTTGTTCTGCACAACCTTCGACCCCGTTTCAGTCATGAGTCTATGCCACCAAAGCTGTTCGGCAGACTGTAAGTCGGGTTGCTCGGTTCTTTTGCCGGTATAGTACACATGAAAATCCTTCGGCACAACACCGGGGAAAGTAGAATAGCTATCTCCAAAAATAACAATATTACCGAAAGTCATATACTTCTCCTTATCTTAAAGTCAATTTTTATCGGAAACCAAAAATACGCCGATTTCAAAGAAATTGGAATTGCTGTTTTCGTTTTTTTCATCCAACAAAGTAAATACTGCGCGGTGCCGCCCTTCCGAAAGATGCGTTGCAACGGGAAATTCCTTGGGATTGGACGTCCAACGGTAACCGTCCCGAACAATCGGCTCACCGCCATCGATTGAAATTGAAACCATGCCTCGATTCACGTCCGCTCCGTAGAAAATACCAAGATCGGTACCCGTGAAACAAAGCTCAAAGGAACTTCCCGGCTTGTCTGCTTTGAGTCTACCGTGATAGCGATTGCCCATATAGGAAAAGCAGCCCTTTTCAAATTCCCATCCTGTATTGGCGGTAATTTCGGCTTCGTCACAATATAGAAATCTTGCATCCAAGATCAAACCCTTTCCCGAATGTAAAAAGCGGTGCGGTATCATTTCTTCGGACGCAAAATCCGTACAAATATTGGACTTCATCACATCAAAAATAATATCTGCATAGGTCTCGTATCCGTGATCGTTTGGATGAACAAAATCGATATAGTGTTGTTGGATATTCTCTCCCGTCTCTGCGCAATGCGGATACATATATTCACTCATTTTCACCGACAGAAGCCCGTAACGGTCAGCCACGTCGCGGTGCGCCTTGAGCTGAATATAGTCCTTTGTTTCATCGTGCAGATCGTAGGTCAGGATATAAATAATATCCATATTTGGATTTTGCCGATACGCTTTTCCGATCAACGATTCAGAGTTTCTCACAACCGTTTCATAGGGTGTGGAATGATACATATCGTTGACCGCAAATTCGATAAACAGCAGATCGGGCGCCTGGGGGGCAATGTCTGCATCATAGCGAAAATTTGCAAGATACGAGCAGGTGCCGCCTATACCTTCATTATTGCAATTCACTACAATTCCGTATTCTTTCTCCAAGCGTTGGCACAAAAGCACGGGCCAGCTTTTTCGGCTCTTGTCAGTCGAACCGTAACCTTCGGTCACCGAGCCGCCGATAAAAGAAATGTTGAGTTGTTTTTCTTTTTTTATTTTGACACTAACGTTATGTAAGCTCATAAAAAAATTCTCTCCTTTTGGAAATTAATGTTGAGACGCTTCCCGTAATTCATATTCGGTTGGCTGCAACCAAGCCGAATGAGACGCATTTTGTGACGCGACCAACGTTTTTTCGCAGGTCAATGCATTGTAGAATGCGATCACCCCCGAAACGGGTGCTGTAGCATCACCAAGGGAAAACGACACTCTCGTTTTACAGGTTATAAGATGAGCAAAAGAGGTGGTATCGTAGTACTCCAAAGCCGAAGTATAATCCATAATGAAATCGCTCTTTCTTCTTCCGTTTGCTGCCTTGACATCACACATCCACGGAATAGAAACATTCAAGTAGGTGATATTTTCATCCAACGCCGCCACGGCAATGGCTTGGAAGGCGCCCTGACTTCCACCCGAAGCAATGAAATTCGTTCCGTTCCAAAATCCCTTGCCTTTGCCGTCTCCAATTCCCTTTTCGCCAAAGTATTCCATCATAAATCTTGCCGCTTGAAGATCACGCATGATCATACCGCGGAAATAGGCGGTTTCTCTGTTGGAATTTGCAGTTTTGTCAAAAATCGTATTTTTCTTTTCTTGCTCGCTTAAATAGCTCGAATCGGAAATTGCTAACTCACAGTCGATGCTATGCGCGCAAACGCTGAAGGTCGCCGCTCCCGCATTATATGACGGAGAAGAAGCAGAGAAGGAATACCCCTTAAAGGCAACGCGCAGATTAATTTTTGAGCTTGACGATGCCGAGATGGGATAAGTCAAATATCCCGAAACAATTCCATCGG
Organism: Clostridia bacterium; assembly: GCA_017624395.1. Taxonomy (GTDB): domain Bacteria; phylum Bacillota; class Clostridia; order Oscillospirales; family CAG-272; genus UMGS1865. The sequence goes on along the minus strand of JAGANE010000227.1, from coordinate 3,567 downwards.
TCTCCCCGCTGTAGACGTTGCACTTCAATTCTACATAGAACAGCTTAAAGCCGCTCTTCCCGCTTTGCTTTTCTACCATTTCAATGATTTCAATGGGACTGCTGTAAAGCGCCGTCTTTTGCGTATTCCAGAAGTTATCAAAGTCACTCGGCGTTTCCACCGACATTGTAATGCTTTGGGAATCAACAATAGCGGAGCCTCTGAAATGATAACCATCGATCGTAGTAATGTTTTCCGTGATTTTGTTTTTGGACGCATCACAGGCACTTGCATCTACGTAAACAGCCCCCACCTTGCCCGTAGCGCTTACCGTTACGGTAGCCGTTCCGGAACTGGCATCAACATAGCCTCTGCTCGTCATTCCGGTCGCTTCATTATAAATCTCGTATTTAATATAAGGAACGCTGACCAATGTTTCCCCACTATAGCAGGAAAAACGGAAGGTAATCTCATCGTCTGTTGTATAGAGCAACGCATTTTTATCAGTTCCACCGTATACGAGAATTTTAGGATCGGACGCGGTCAACTCCGTGTAAGAAACCGGCTTTATCACAAAATTCGATTTTTGAAAATAACCTTCTTCAAGCTCGGACTTATGTTCCTTCCAGAAAGCATTGGCGCTATTTACCGCCAAATCAATGCTTTGATTGAACACACCAATGATCGGCTGTTCGTTTTCCACCTTTAAATAAAACTCATTTGGTGCAAGCGAGAAATCCTCTACAACGGTTGGCGTTTTGACCTTCAGATTCCAAATATCCTCTGCATTCACAAGAATATCGGTTCCAACAGCCTCATAGGCAGCCATAACCTGCCTTGCAACCGATAACTCTTGATCCGTTGGCTTCTCCGCAGAAAGGATCAATTCCGCAACGGTTTTGATCGAACGGGATATTTGTGTAGAATAGGTATATGCTTCGCCTTGTCGAAAATAAACGCGTGCCACAATATCACTGCCGTAAAACTCGGCGGGAATTTCGGTTAGTACCGCACTGAATTGGCAATATTCCTCGGTTTCGGTCAAAAGTTTTTTTGCAGGAACCGCTCTGACGCCTGCTGTTTCCACCGTGATTTTTTCATTCTTGCCAATCATAGTCTGTGGAATCAGTATAAAACCGAAATTAGCATCCTCTCCTGTGATCAATACGTTTTCTTTCGATATTTCTCCCACAAATCGCAGACCTTGCACCCCCGAGATACGAATGGAGGCACCGATCACGGTCAAGGATTCCCCGTCTTCAGTTGCCACAGATGCAACACCGATTCCCGTAAAGCAACTAACCAGAAGGATCACACTCAAAAGTACCGACAATAATCTTTTAAATTTCATAATATCCCCTTTGATGCGGACATTTCTTGTTTACCCAACAACTTTGTAATTGGTTGGCTGCAACCAAGCAGAGTGGGACGCATTTTGCGAGGCAATAAAAATCTTGTCACAGTTCAACGCGTTGTAAAACGATACCACGCCCGACATAGGACAAATGCTGTCTCCGAGCGATGCGCTCACCTTTACCTTGCAGGTGATCAGATGCGCGAACGATGTGGTATCGTAATACTCCAATGCCGCAGTATAATCGGGAATAAAATCACTCTTTTTTCTGCCGTTTGCCGCCTTCACATCACACATCCACGGAATAGAAATATCAAGATTGGTGATATTTTTATCCAAAGCCGCAACTGCAATGGACTGAAACGCTCCCTGGCTGCCACCCGTTGCTGTGAAGGTGGTTCCGTTCCACATTCCCTTGCCCTTACCGTCTCCGATTCCCTTCTCGCCAAAGTATTCCATCATAAATCTTGCCGCTTGAAGATCGCGCAGGATCATGCCGCGGAAATAAGCGGTTTCTTTATTGGAATTTGAGGTCTTATTGAAGATCGTGTTCTTGCTTTCCTGTTGCTTCAAATAATTGGAATCGGAATTTGCCTTTTCACAGTCGATACTATGCGCACAAACGCTGAAGGTCGCCGTTCCTTCCTGATATGAAGGATCAGACGCAGAGAAAGAATACCCCTTAAAAGCAACGCGCAAATTGATTTTGGAGTTTTGCGATGCCGAGGTCGGATAGGTCAGATAACCTGAGGCAATTCCGTCGGTCTCCCCATTATATACGTTGCATTTCAGCTCCACGTAGAAGAGCTTGAAACCGCTTTTAGCAGATGTTTTTTCCACCATTTTTAGAATCTCAACGGGCTTTGCGTGAAGTGCTTCAACTTGTGATTTCCAAAAAGAATCAAAATCACTCGGTACGGAAACTGACATCTTGACATTCTTCATATCGATGACTGCCGAACTTCTGAAATGATAGTTATCAATTGTTTCAAAATTTTGCGAAATCTTATTTCTCGAAGCATCACAAGCTGTTACATCAATATATACAACCCCTGCTTCTCCAGTAGCATCTATTGTAAAAGAAGCAAATCCAGAACTGGCATCTACTCCACCCGTTTTTCTTTTTCCGGTAGTATCGTTATAAATTTCATATTTCAAATACGGAACGCTGACCAATTTGTTGCCGCTTATGCAAGCCACGCGGAACGTGATCTTATCGTCTACTGTGTAGGAAAGCGCATCCTTATCACTTCCACCATAAACAAGAATTTTAGGATCGGCCGAGCCCAACTTGGTATAAGAAACAGGAGTTAATTCAAAGCTTCCCTTTTCAAAATACCCGTTATCCCAACGCAAAACCTCTTCGCCTGTCAATTTCTCCTTGAACAAAGCCAACACCTTTTTGGCTGCTTCGGTAAATGAACTACTGAAAATACCCAGTTGTAATTGACCATTCTCTACCTTGATGGAATATTCATTAGGCATCAATGAAAAATCCTCAACAATTCTAATCAAATTCTGGCTTTCACTTTCTGTTTTTACACTCAATCGCTCTCTACAAAAGAGATTGATTGCATTTTTGATCTGTTGGTAAGTCATGTTCAATTCCTCGTATTCTTTCAAAATAACAAATTCCGAAATATCTATACCGTTAATTACCAAATAAGGTCCGGTTCTTTCGGTCTCTGCCTCGGTCGAGCTTTCTGTACTCTGCCCCCCATCAGAAGAGTGACAGGAAACCAATGAGATTGTCAAAGTTACAAGGATCAGTAACCACGACACCATACGCTTTAACATATAAAACACCCTCTTTTCATTCAATTTTTGTAACCGTTATACCGAATACTCTTGTCTTGCCATGACGTGGTCTTGGAAGTCCTTATCCAACTCCACGAAGTACGCCGACCAGCCCCAAATGCGAACGACAAGCTGGCGATACAGATCGGGATTTGCCTGCGCTTCCTTCATGGCCTCCAGATTGACAGCGTTGAGCTGGAGCTGATGTCCGCCGCGCTCCACGAAATATTTGATGAGCGTAGCTACCTTTTGGATACTCTCGGGGCTTTGGAAAATGCTTGCCGAGAACTCTAAGGTGAGCGGTCCGCCGTTCATATTTCTCGTCAGATCGTTTGCCGTGAAGGATTCAATATCGGTCACGGGGCCGGGAATCTGCGCGAACAAGCTGGGCGAGAAGTTGGTTCCAAAGGGCTCGCCTTTGAGTCTTCCGTCAGCGG
>JAGANE010000226.1 GCA_017624395.1 Clostridia bacterium | reverse complement strand
CGTGCTTTTTCCACCGCGTCATCCTGAGCGAAGTCGAAATCCGAGCAACGCGAGGATCGAACGGTACGAAGTACTGTTCGGGATCTCGGTGGAAAAAGTTCGACAGGCTCAGAATGACACCTACGGTGTCCGGCGGGACACAGTCGAAATCCGACCGTAGAACGGATCAAACGCAATTTTTCGTGTTTGGAATCTCGCAAAAATCAGTTGTTCCACGGGAGGAGCCAATTTAGCCTCCCTCTGACAGGGAGGTGGCACAGCTTGCCGTGAGGGAAGGAGAGAAATCCTTAAATTGATGAAATTGACCGAATGGGAAAGACTTTTAACAATCTCAACTTTGAAAATGCTTACAAAATCGGCAAATGGCTTTTCGTCCATTCGACGGAAAAATCGGGGAGAATTTTGCGGTAAAGCATCCTTTTTTTCATTGAAAGCTGTAAAATCTTCAAATATTTTTTAAAAATATCAATAAATAATGAAAAAATTTCTCAAAAAGTATTGCAAAGCGGCAAAAATTGTGTTATACTATGTTACGGTAGCATAGTAGTGAGGGAGTGGGTTTTAGCGAACCCGCTCTTAATTTTTGAAAAAAAGATCTTTGATCAACCATCATTTATTGACACAGAGGTAAAGCATGAAAAAAAGCAGTGGAGGCATCGTGGGCGCAGTCAAAAAGATTGCGGGACCGCTTGCGGAGGAGCTTGGCTACTTCCTTTGGGATGTAGAATATGTAAAAGAGGGCGCGGATATGTATCTGCGTATCACCATTGACAGCGAGGACGGGATCACGATCGACGATTGTGAAAAAATGCATCGCGCCATTGATCCCCTGCTTGACGAAAGTGATCCCATTGAGGACGCGTATCATCTGGAAATCTCCTCTCCCGGAATTGAGCGCGACCTGAAAAACGAAATGCAGATCACTGCCTGCGAGGGCTGGAACGTTGAGGTGCGCCTGTACGCTCCCATAGACGGCGCAAAAAGCTTTATGGGAGAGCTGGTGGGGCTTGACGCCGAGGAAAAGAATATCATCATCAAAACCGAGGAAGGCGAGCGCAGCTTTCCGCGTACAGCAGTTGCATCGCTGAAAACGCGATACGACTTTGACCAGGATAATTAAAATGATTGTGGAGATATATCAGAAAGGATATTTATGAGATGAACACAGAGTTTTTCAATGCCTTGGAGCTTTTGGAAAAGGAAAAAGGGATTCCCGCGGAGTACATGATTGAAAAGATCGAGGCGGCGTTGGTTTCCGCTTACAAAAAGGAGTACGGCAACAACACAAACGTGCGTATTTTGATCGATCCCAACAAAAAGGACGTCCGCGTATACCAGCAAAAGGAGGTCGTGGAGGAGGTTGAAAACCCCGAAACGCAGATCTCTCTTGTCGATGCAAAGGCAATTGCAAAAAAATACAAGGTGGGTATGGTGGTGGAGACCGAGGTCAAAACCAAGAATTTCCGTCGTTTGAGTGCGGCTGCCGCTAAATCTGTGATCATTCAGGGTATCCGTGAGGGAGAACGCCGCGTGATGCAGGAGGCATATGAAACCAAGCACGAGGAGATTATTACCGCTACGGTTTCCAAGATCGATCCCGAAACCGGGAATGTAGTGCTGGAAACCGACACCAGCCGTGCTGTCCTGCTCCGCTCCGAGCAGATCCCCGGGGAGCGTTTCAGAGTGGGAGACAAGATCAAGGTCTTTGTCATGGAGGTCAACAAGGAGGCACGCGGTCCTGTGGTCACTCTTTCCCGTGCACATGCAGGTCTGGTTCGCCGTATGTTTGAGTTAGAGATCCCCGAAATCGCAGATGGCATCGTGATGGTCAAGGGGGTTGCCCGTGAGGCAGGCTCTCGTACCAAGATCGCGGTCATGTCGCGTGACGAGGACGTAGATGCAGTGGGCGCTTGTATCGGTAACCGCGGTGTGCGTATCTCGGCAATTGTGAATGAGTTGCGCGGTGAAAAGGTGGATATCGTCAGATACAGTGAAAAGCCGGAGGAGTACGTTGCTGCGGCTTTGGCTCCTGCCGAGGTGGTTTCGGTCACAATGACGGCAGATCGTTCTTACCGCGTGCAGGTGGCTCCCAGTCAGCTTTCACTTGCCATCGGTAAGGAGGGTCAGAATGCCCGTTTGGCGGCAAGATTGACCGGCTGCAAGATCGATATTAAAGCAGACTGATCGCCGTTATGGAGGGCAAGGTCAAAAAAATCCCCATGCGTCAATGCCTGGGGTGCAACGAGCATAAGCCAAAGATGGAGCTTTTGCGAGTGGTAAGAAGTCCCGAGGGGGAGATCTCCTTGGATTTCAGAGGAAAAAAATCGGGGCGCGGTGCCTACGTGTGCCGCGATGTTAAGTGCCTGCGTCGGGCAAGAAAATCGGGAAGGATCGCAAAAAATCTGGATTGCCCGATCTCGGATGCCGTTTACGATGCAATGGAGCAGGAGCTGGAAGCCCATGACGAATGAGCCGAATCTGCAAAAGCTGCTTCATGCGCTTGGAATCTGCGCCAAGGCGCGCGGTCTTTTGGTGGGAACTCCCATCATCTGCGAGGCAATGCGCGGAAAAACAAAGCCGCTGTTGGTGGTGAGTGCCGCCGACAATGCGGAAAACACCCAAAAAAAGCTATTTGATAAGTGCGCCTTTTACGGAGTGCGCATTGAGATTGCGGACGTTGGCGGAGAGCAGCTTGCCGCCGCCATCGGAAAACACGCAAAGGTTGCCGCAGTGGCGGTGACGGACGAACATCTCTGCCGTTTGGTGGAAAATACGCTAAAACAATTGAATACCTCTGCCAAATCTGCGGTTTGGCAGGAGTAAAACATTTTATAATTTCCGTCGTGTCTGCGGCTTGACGGAATATTAGGAGGAAATATGGCTGCTATCAATCAACAATTCAAACTCAACAAGCTTGCAAAGGATCTTGGACTGAAAAGCAAGGATCTCGTGGAGATTCTGGCGCAAAACGGCATTGAGGCAAAGACCACGCAAAAGGCATTGGAGCCTGCCGAATTTGACGTTTTATTCAATGAGCTGACGCTTGCAAATCAGATCACCAATATTGGAGATTATTTGGACGGGGTAACCTATATTCCCTCAAAGGTCAAAAAGGCGACGCCCAAAAAGGCGGCAAAAGAGGAGACTGTAAAGGAGGAGACGGCAAAGGAAGCTCCGACTACCGTTGCAGAGACTCCCGCACAGGAATCCCAAAAGCCTGCCGCCAAGGTGCCGAAGCAGGAGGAAAAGAAGGCGGGGACGGCAGAGCCGAGCAAAAAGGCAGAGCCGACCACCGAGGTCAAAAAGACCGAGCCGACCGAAAAGAAGGCGGCACCGACCGAAAAGAAAGCACCGCAAAAGGAGGAGAGCCGTCCGCAGAACGCTACTCCCGTAGAAAACAAGGAAAAGGAAGCGCCCGCAGCAGCAAAGGTGGGCGAAGCCGTACAAAGCGCAGGAGCGTCGGGTGTCAAAAAGCAGCCTGCGGCGCGCCAGCCTTATACGGGCAATCCTTATCATCCGCAGCAAGGCGGCACGGCAAGACCTGCAGGAGCAGGGGCGTCGATCAACACGCGCCCCAATGCCTTCTCGGGCTTCCAGACCGCTCCCAAGACCGAGCGTCCGCAGACAACGTTTGGTGCAGGAAATCCCGCACGTGGCGGCTTTGGTGGTCAGCAGGCGGGTGGATTTGGTAAGGATCGTAACGACAGAGGTGCACAGGGCGCACGCGGCGGTCAGCAGAACGGTCGCGGCGGTCAGCGCTTTGACCGTGGCGGTGACAAGGGGGATTACGTACCCAACGTACCGAGAGAGACCTTTAAGGCACAGCCCATCGTGCGCGGTGCTTCTACCAATCTCAATCCCGACGGAACCCGTAAGGGTCCCCGTGTGGTGGATACACACACCTCTACCGTTGACCTTTCCAAGTATGATGAAAGACTTGATAATTTTGTTTCCGAGCATGATAACAACAAGTTTCAGGACGGAAACCAAAAGCTGAAGAAGGGCGGAAACGCACAGCAGAATAGCTTCCAAGGCAACAACCGTGGCGGCAAGGGCGGCAAAAATCGCCGTCAGCAGGCGGCTCCCGCACCCGTTGTCACACACAAGCCCACCGCGGTGGAGCTGCCCGAGGAGATTGTGGTAGGACAGCTTGCCTCCAAGCTTCATGTCACTGCGGGCGAAGTTGTGAAAAAGCTGATGATGATGGGTATGATGGCAACCATCAACCAGGTCATCGATTATGATACTGCGGCACTGGTTGCCGACGAGTTTGGTATTGCGGCATCTCCCGAGGTGGTGGTCAGCATTGAGGAAAAGCTGTTTGATGAGACCGAGGATTCGGCAGAGCAGCTGATCGAGCGTGCCCCCGTCGTCTGTGTCATGGGACACGTTGACCACGGTAAGACCTCGATTCTGGATGCTATCCGTAACGCCAACGTCACTGCCGGAGAAGCAGGCGGTATTACCCAGCACATCGGTGCATACCGTGTGAAGATCGACGGCAGAGATATTACCTTCCTGGATACTCCCGGACACGCTGCATTTACAGCAATGCGTGCGCGTGGAGCAATGGCAACCGATATTGCCATTCTGGTGGTTGCTGCCGATGACGGCGTGATGCCGCAAACGGTGGAAGCGATCAACCATGCAAAGGCAGCGGGCATTGACATTGTGGTTGCCATCAACAAGATGGATAAGCCCACGGCAAATCCCGATAACATCAAGCAGGAGCTGACCAAGTACGGTCTGGTTCCCGAGGAATGGGGCGGCGACGTAATCTGCGTGCCCGTATCGGCATTGACTCGTCAGGGCATTGACGATCTGTTGGAGAGCGTCCTGCTCGTAGCAGACGTTAAGGAGCTGAAGGCAAATCCCAACCGCCGTGCAAAGGGTATCGTGATCGAAGCAAAGCTGGATCGCGGCAGAGGTCCCGTTGCAACCGTTCTGGTACAAAACGGTACGTTGCGTGCGGGTGACATTATCATTGCGGGAACCGCAGTGGGACACGTCCGCTCGATGACAGACCACAACGGCAGAACCGTCAAGGAGGCGGCGCCCTCCGTACCCGTGGAGATCACGGGACTTTCCGAGGTCCCCTCGGCAGGTGACGAATTCCAGGCGGTCGAGGACGAAAGAATGGCAAGAACCCTTGCCGATCAAAGACGCGACCGTGCCAAGGAGGACGTCTTTAAGGCAAATGCAAGAGCCAACCTCAACGATCTGTTTGCACAGATCTCGGATGGCGTCAAGGATCTCAACATCATCGTCAAGGCAGACGTGGACGGCTCTGTGGAGGCGGTCAAGGCATCGCTGCTCAAGCTTTCCAACGAGGAGGTCAAGGTCCGCGTGATCCACGCGGCGGCCGGCGGTATTACCGAGGGCGACGTAACCTTTGCGGCCGCGTCCAACGCTATCATCGTAGGCTTCAACGTCCGTCCCGACAAGACCGCTCTGGATTCTGCCGAGCGTCAGAACGTGGACGTGCGCACCTACCGCGTGATCTACGAGTGCATCGAGGAGATCGAGGCGGCGATGAAGGGTATGCTGGCACCCAAGTTCCGTGAGAATCTGCTGGGTCATGCCGAGGTTCGTCAGACCATTCACGTGCCCAACGTGGGAACCATTGCGGGCTCTTATATTCAGGACGGTAAGGTGACCCGTCAGTCCCAGATCCGTGTGGTTCGTGACGGCGTGGT
>JAGANE010000225.1 GCA_017624395.1 Clostridia bacterium | reverse complement strand
CACATATCTTTTGATAAAATTTTTTATAAATTTCTTGAAAAAATACCAAATAAAAACCAAACTCGGAAAATTCCAATTTGCCGAGCAGAACCGCGTTGAATGTTGGTGTGGTTTCGGTGCAAATTTGGTGCAATACCCTACACAACGATACTCACGATAAACAGCCATGTTTTGATTTAATTGGAATAATCTTGAAATTTTTGGATCAAATATCTGCCTGTTTCCACCATGTGACGAAGGGCGGACGAATACAATTCGAATGGTGTCCGCGTTAAAAAACCGTTTGCTTCGTAGGTGAGATCTCCCTGATATTCGATGTCGGCAAGGGCTTTTACAGTTCGTTCCCAATTGACGGCACCTTGAAATGGGAGCGTGTGAGAGTCTAAGAATCCGTCCACGTCGTGTATGTGCAATGCCCGCAAGCGCTTGTTCCCCATATTCCGAATGAAATCCGAGGGGGACTCGCCTACCAAAAAGGCGTGTCCTATATCCAAGCAACCAACAAAGTGATTGCTGTCAAGCGCGTCAAGATAACGATTGAATTCATCGGGGCGGGAGCAGGTGGAATGTGATATCTTCTTTCCAATATACTGCCACATATTTTCCAATGCGATTTTGATGCCGTATTCCTCGCAGTACGGTTTTAAGCGATTATAGAATCGAATGTTCATTTCAAAAAGTCGCTCGGGATTTTCATCGTTATCATAAGTCAGGTGTTGGACGGGATGTACGACGATGGTGGGAACTCCGAGATAGGATGCGTTTCGGATTGAGCGAACGAGATTTTCAAACAATTCTTGGTCACGGGTCTCGTCAATGTGGCTTGAAGGTGCGGGCGCGTGAGCCTGATTAAAGTGCAGCCCTTTTTCTTGTATCATTTCGCGAATTTTCAGAAAATATTCTGTAAAAGCATCACTGTCGGTTTCGGGACTGCAATACTTTCCTCCAAATGGAAAATCAATGGCATCAAATCCTGCGTTTGCCATCAGTTCAATTGATTTTTCAACACCAAATGTGTTCAGATACGGTCTGCTGATAGATGATGAAAGTAGCATATTGGTTTACTCCTTGTTAAAGTTTTTTTCGTATTCCAGCAATTCAAATACACGCTGATAGAGTTTTTTGAAAAAACGTTCATCTGTTGGATATTGTGAGAAGGTGATCGATTTACCCGCAACGGCATCGATTTCTTCGATTACGCGCGCTTTTCCAATCTTTGTTTCCAACAATTGTAACAGACGAATATCCTCCAATGCGTTGGAGAATACCTTTTGCCGCAAAGACGGGATGACTGTATCGCGGTAGGGATAGACACTAAAGGCATCACCAGAGGGGAAGGCTCCGCCACCGTCGGTCTCTTCATAAGGGTTTAGCTTTCTCAAAGAATATTGTGAATAATAGAAATTGTATCCCCAATGCAAAAATCCCGAAATGCCGTATTTATAAATTTGTACGCCAATGATGCGATTTCTTGAAGATGGCATGGAAAAGAATCGGTTGGCAACGTTTACGCACTGACTGCAACAGTAATAGCACCAGATGCCGTCGGCTTTTGCGTCAAGATATGGCTCGATATGGTCGGTTGCAACGACGGGAGTTTCCACAAGACCGTCGCGGTAAAAATCGTAATCCGAGAGCGCATCGATATGGTGACAGTCCGTAATCAGAGGCTGGAGAATATTTTTGGAGATACGGTATTGCGGCAAATGTTCCAATTTCGGTTCATCTGACACATGGAACCAAAGCTGTTTCTTGGGGATACCCATTTGTGAAAAGGCTTGAAGCAGAGCGGGGATCAGCTGCTGTAAGAAGTTTTGATATTCACGGCTATCCGCAGCGGTATCCCATCCGAAAATACGGTCTTGTTTACCGTTTTTAGATGCCACCACCTTGGGGCAAAAGGCGGCACCCCACTGTGTAAAGAAATGGCTGATCTCGAAATTCTCTATTCCGCAAGCTTTGGCAATGGAGACAAATCGGGCAAGTCGGGAAAAATTAAATGTATAATGTTCGCTTTGCTTTTCAATTTCTACCAATTGAACAGTGGGGCGTTCTCCGCCTATTGCAGTATCCAATGGCGGGGTGAGGATGGGTGTGAGGATCATATTCATGCCGTGTTTGGCGGCAAGCTGCATATATTCGCCGATCAGATGCCAATGTTCCTCTGAAAAAATCTTTACTCCGTGTGCGTCTGCAATACAGTCACAGTGAAACCACTGGGTATAGAGAAGTGTTGGAGCGGGGAGTGATGCGGTATGTACTTTGATGTGGTATACACAGGTGGCAACAATGGAACCGTCATCTCCGTAAAAACGGATTTCAACGGGATATTTCCCCAAAGGTATATTCTTGGAAACATCTACAGATACCCAAATCGCACGCCATCGAGCCATTGCCGCACAAACATGATCATCTTCCATAGGATAGAGTGGATCGGGAAAGAGTCCCGCGTGTGTTGAGATATAGTTTCGGTCATTCCGCTCGGGATATGCCGAAAGATCGGAGGGGACATTTCCCACGCGATATAAGGTGATATACTCTCGAAGCGGAGATTTGACCTCTATGCGGTAATATTTTTGTCTGTAGCGAGGAGCGAAATAGCGGAACGCCACCTGAAAGGATACTTCCTGTCCCCGTGCTACATCGCCAAAGCGGCAAGGTCTTCCCACAATACGGTCGGGAAAGACCTTTGCAAGAGAGGACAATACTTTTACTTCAAATTCTTTTTGTACCATAGTTGTCTCCTGAAAAGATTATTGAATTGGATTGTGTGTTTCCAGTCGTTCTTTTACAGCATTGTAAATAGTGAAGAAATCATCGGTTAAAACGGTATCCACTCCCATATCCAAAGCGCGACAGATCTCTTTGGGATCATCGAAGCAATACAAATTACACAGGATCCCGTTTGCATGAGCTTTTTGAACTGTTTCCCGATTGCAATGCGGCTTGTACAACTGTATTTTGTAAGCCCCCAATGCAATTGCATGGTCAACAAGCGTTGTTGGATCGGAATCTTTGTTTGGGCTGATGCAACATTTCAAATCAGCATTGTATGCTTTGATTTGACGGATGATCCTATCCTGATCCGTAGTAAAATATACGTGCTTTTCACAGTCGTATTTGCGGATCAGTCCGGTGATCTTTTCAATCATGGAAATATCGATATGATCCTCGCCGGGTTTGATGTGAATGTTCATAATGACACGTCCTGCAAATTTTTGCAGAACATCTTCAAATTTCGTGATCTTCAGATTTTTGAAGTTCTCATTGTAAAAACTTCCAAAATCAAGTTCAAATAACTCTTGGTAGGTGTATTGGCAGACGTGAGAGATTTCGGTGCAAATTCTATTTAACTGATCATCGGAGCAACAGACCAATATGCCATCCTTGGTAGGTTGCAGATCAAGGGCGATTTCCTGTGCGCCCAATGCAATCGCCGATGCAAATGACGGCAGACTATGTGGGGGGGCAACGGAAGGCATCCCGCCATATGCGCATAAACGCGGATATTTCATTACAGCGTCAAACGGAACAACCGATGTTCCGCCGTTTCGATAAAGCCATGGTCGGCGTCCTTCTTCGATATATTCATAGTGAGCCTTGAGGGCACCCATATGTCCTGCGGGCTTGTAATATTTGATTTTGGGATCGATCTCGCAGATTCCGAGACCAACGTCGTTTTTCATATTCAGCAGTACCATGCCGTCGGGGGCGATCACCATGCTGCATCCACAGGTCAAGGAATCCGAACCGAGCGAGACCGACGCCCGGATCAGATAGGCGTTGGTATTGTAGCAGAGAAAGCGGTTGATGATTGAAAGCGCATCGTGGGAATCAGTGCGCTGTAAGGAACAACCGATGATAACATCCACGTTTTGCCGTGCGAGGGATGCAAAGCTTTCGTAAAAATAGAAATCGTAGCAGGTCAAAAAGCCCAAGCGAACGCCCTCAATCTCAAGCGTATAAGGCTTGCGAAAGGTATAACTGTAGGATACATCCAGCGCATGACCGCCTTCTGCATCGGATTTGACCTCACTTGGCGCGGGATGCTCCTTAAAATACCGACCGACGATATTGCCGTTTCGGTCAATTGCATGGGTGGTATTTCGAATTCCTTGCTCGGTTTGATAGCCTGCATTGACGAAAAGGAGTGCGTGACAACGCATAGCGGTCTTTTTTGCTTTCTCCAACAGGAGACTGCTATAGCGTGCGACCGCATTGTAAAATCCGTCTTTTCCGATCACATCCGCAAGGACATCGCTGTATTCCGGTAGCACGATGAGATCCATGCTGTCATCACAACGATCCAATAAAGAAAGCAATTCGTCAAAACAACTTTGCAGATCATCTGCATCAAAAGAATAATGCGGTTGGATGATACAAATTTTCATTTAATCGATTCCTTTCGGTGTGTTTCTTTTTCAAAATGTTGAAAAAACGAGTTCCAACGTTTGAGTTCGGTTTCCGAAATTTCATGAAAATTCTCCATTTGGGAGATAAGTCCGACAGATGCGTATTTTTCATTTCCCAACTTATGAAAGGGAATTAAGGTTACTTGATGTGCGTTTTGGAATGTGGAAACAAAATTTGCAATTGCTTGCATTTGGGTGTCCGAGTCATTAAATCCGCCGATGATGGGAATACGGATATGAATATTCGCTCCCGAAGATTCAAGGCGTTTGAGATTTTCCAAAATCAACGTATTGCCATATCCCGTTCCCTCGCGGTGCAATTCATTGTCAAGGGATTTGATGTCAAATAAAAAGAGATCGGTAATATCCAATACTTTTTCAAAAGCATCCCATTCTACGTTTCCTGCCGTGTCAATGGCAACAGAAGGAACGCCTTTTTCTTTCATTTGTTTTGCACTCTCGGCGATAAATTTGGCTTGCATCAAAGGCTCACCGCCCGAAAAGGTAACGCCGCCGTTGGATTTGAAAAAGGGAATATCCCGTGCAACCTCTTCGGCAAGCTGTTCGGGGGTATAAGATGTTGCAACGCTGCGCAACGCATTTGCAGGGCATACGGCAACACACTTTCCGCAGGCAATGCAGGCGGAAAAATCAACTGTGTGCGTCTTGCAATCAAAGTGATGCGCGTGCCGTGGGCAGACCGCCTCGCAGGCGCGGCAGTGAATACATTTACTGTTCAGATATTGAAGTGGCGGTGTGGGGGATCGTCCCTCAGGATTGTGACACCAGCGACACTGCAGCGTGCATCCACAACAGAACACCGTAGTCCGGATTCCGGGACCGTCATTGAGCGAAAATCGCTGAATATTAAAAATCTGACCGTTCATATTATACTCCAAAATGCTCCACGCGTCTGATGACATGATCCTGCATTTCGCGGCAAAGATCGATAAATCTGGCACTAAAGCCCCAAACGCGGATGATCACGTCCTCGTATTGCTCGGGGTGCTTTTGTGCTTCCTTTAAAATATTGACGTCGTAGATCGATATATTGATCATGTTAAAGCCCTTTTCCTTGGCGGTCAGCACGAGCGTGTGTAAAATCTCCAAGGATTGCTCACGCGTGTCGGCAAGACGACGTGGGAGAGAAACGTGAACTGTGGCAACGCCACAGGCACGGGAAAGCTTAGTTTTGCCGATCGAATGGATCAGCGCGGTGGGACCGTTCAGTGCGCGACCAGGAGTTGCACAGTAATGCTCCGCAATGGGGTCGCCGTATTTTCTGCCGTCAAAGGTTGCTGCAATGCCGTGCGCCTCCTCCAGATAACGGTGACCGAGCAGGCAGGGAACGATACGGAATTGTTTTTCTTTTGAAAATTCGTCCAGATAATCACAGAATTTTTCGGCAAGATCGGCGGCAATGAGGTCAACTTCATCGATGTCGTTTCCGAATTTCGGATAGTGCAAAAGGACCTGCCGCATCGTTTCCTGACCTTCGAAATTGTTGGCAGTTGCTTCCTTCAATTCTGCCCAAGTATAGCGCTTTTCTTCGTAAATCGCTTTTTTAATTGCGCAAAGACAATCTGCCACAGTGGTCAAGGAGCCCGAAAATAGCTGATGGTGCTCAATCGGAAATCCGCCTCGGCAAAGATCAATTCCGTTTTCCAATACAAAATCAAAGGTCCCGCTCAGGAATAGCGAGGTAGCGCCACTTTCGCGACGGCGAAGAAAGTTATCAAGAAGCTTTTGCGACCGCCCGAAGACTTGATAGCGGAATTGCTTGAGGAAGCATTCGTAAAATGCTTCAAAGCTTTCACATTCTTCTACTTTGCCTGTTTGGTAACCATAAAATACATCGGGTTTATAGATCCTTTCATTATCGTTCTTATGAAAATAGCGAATTGGAACGAAATAGGGACGCGGAATGTATTCACCGTTATTTACGGTAGCTTCAAGAGTGGCTACCGCATCTATATGACTTAATTCAATGTTGCTGTATCCATCAAAGGTGATCTCAGTACACCCATCGTTGGTATAAGCATATGCCGCTTCTGATGGGATGCCCGCTTGAATGAGAGCAGGGATCACGTTTTCATCAAAATAGGTGCTTCCCTGACCGTGTCCCATATATTGTACCTCGAGCATTGCGTCGATCAGATCCTTGCGGGTGTTGGAGTGATAGCGGACGTTTATATGGGGTTCGGTTTTTCGTACTCTTGCGGATGCAAGAAGCATTAGTACCGATAGGCGGTTGGATGCATCGCTGCCATCCGGATTCATTCCCCCTACCGACACGTTGGTCAAGGTGTCGCCACTGTTGTTTTCGTTTAACTTTTCATAAAATTCGCAAAGAATGTCCAGGGCGCTATCTTCGGTCAAACGACCTTGCTCAATGTCCTTTTGAAAAAGCGGAAAAAGATGGATATCCAACCTGCCAAGATCAGCGCCGATGCTTCTCATAGCGCGCAGTTTCCACATGAAGTAATACAGCTGCACTCCTTGAAGAAAGGTTTGCGGTTTTTCTGTTGACAAGGCTTTCATATTGTTATAAATGATGGAAAGGCGGTGTTGTTCCTCAACAGAATTGGTATGACAGATACGATTTGATGCTTCGGTAGCATACTTTTGGAAATATACGGCGATTTCGTAATAGGTTACCGCAATGCCGGATAGAAGCTCCTTTTGCTCATTCGTTTTGGCACGTGTTGCATTTTTTTCGGCCTTTTTCGCAACGCCGCAAATACCGTATTTTAAAAAGGCGGTTCCCATTGGATAATGGTAATTATCGTGCGCAAACGGTTTTTTAAATGGGGGAACGTATTCCTTGGAAAAGCCCACAAGAAACCCCTTTTGAGGGATGATGATAGGTAATTCCTGATAGCATTTTAACGTTTCTGATAATATTTCCTCGTACATGCTTGACTCCTTTCACAGTGCGTTGAGAACGTCCTTGCCAAACATTATAACATAATTATGTTTGAATGTCAACATTTTTCAGAAAAAGACTTGACAACTAAACATCATTATGTTATAATGTTTCGTGGTGGGTGATGATAAAAATGCACAATGGGGCGTGCAAAATATCATATAATATACATTATTAAGGAGAGAAAAATGTTTGATTTCGAATATTACAACCCTGTAAAGGTGTTGTTTGGTGCCAATAAGAGCTCGGAAATTGGAAACGTAACGGCAAATTACGGAAAACGTGCGTTGTTGGTTTCTTATGCTGACGTTTCCTTTTTTGAGGACCTGATTTCCGATATTCATCGAAAATTGGCTACCCACGGTGTTGCGTGTGTAGATTATTTTAATATTACGGCCAATCCCTTGCTTTGTCAGGTGAGAAAAGGGGCGGAGGTTTGCAGAAAAGAAAAGATTGACGTTGTGATTGGTCTTGGCGGCGGTAGCGTGATGGATTCTGCCAAGGTGATTGCGGCGGGAGCACTGTACCCCCACGATATGGAAAAAATGTTCCTGTTTTCGCACAGCCATATTACACAGATCCCGCCCACGGAAGCACTTCCCACAGTAATGATTCCTACGCTTGCGGGCACGGGAAGTGAGATGAGCCCAACCGCGGTGATCACTGATGAAACGAGCGGTAAAAAATCCTACGTTTGGGAGCCGAGCTGCCTGTATCCGAAGGTTGCGATTCTGGATCCCACCCTCACCGTCAGCCTGCCACCGTATCAGACTGCTTGCGGTGCGTTTGATATTATCGCACACGTGATCGAGGCGTATTTTAACGGCGACGAGAGCAACGGAAACGATCTGGCTTTACACGATTCCATGCAATTGAGTGTGATCCGCGCGGTTTGGGAAACGCTGCCGCGGGTAATGGAGGATCCCAACAATTTGCAGGCAAGAGGCGTGCTGATGTGGGCGGCGAGCATTGCGCTCAACGGATGGCTGACATCGGGAACTTTCGGCTTTACACCAATGCACCAAATGGGACATGTGTTGAGTGCCAAGTATGGAGCTACTCACGGTGCTACGCTTTGTTGTATGATGATAGCGTGGTTAAAATACTTTGATGGCAGAGAGGATGGCGGACGTTACCGCAAATTTGCCAAGGAATTTTTCGGAGTCAGTGCTACAGAGGCATCTGCGATGTTTGAGAAAAGGATGAGAGAATGCGGAGTACAGACACAGATTCGGGAATTTGGTGTTCGGGATGACGAGATCGAAGAACTCGCCGATATGGTAAAATCGGTCAGCTTCGGTGCGGACGGATACTTGAACGCAGTTCCAAAGATCAGTCGGGATCAGATTAGAGATTTGTATCGTCTCTCACTTTGAGCTTGCAATGAAAGGACAATTTCTTATGAAGGATCACCGATTTTTGTTCTTTTCGGATACGCATTACGATTTTGAACGAAAGCTGTTTGATGGCAAAGGGTATCAGTACGATTACGGTGATGATGCCGACAATCGTATGGAATCCCTGCTTGCCCTGATTACGGAGGAGCATAAGATTCGCCCATTTGATGCGATCTTTTTGTTGGGAGACAATACGCACGAGCGATACGAGAATGTCGAGGTGTTTATGAAACGGTACGTTTCTCGGTTTCCGTGTCCCACCTATCTGATTCCTGGAAATCACGAAGGACATTCCAACGATCTATGGCGCGCGGCAGTCGGACAGGATCGGCAATACACGGTGGATATTGACGATTGCAGATTTTTGATGCTGGACGCCTTTTGGGAGATCACGCATCCGCACCGTCTACAGCCCCCCGACTGGGAGTTCTTGAGAACACAGACCGCAAATACAGACGGTATGAGCGTCTTCCTGTGCGCCCACATGTTCCAGTATGAGGACGAAACCTTGGCACAGTGGTTGCTAGAGCATAGGGAAGTGGTGGCGGTCTTCCACGGACATTCGCATAACTCTTTCCCGATCGTGGAATCGTTTGGCGGAAAGAAAGTGATCAGCAGCGGAAACTATTCTTATGCGCTCACCATGAGCGAAATACCGATGTGGCCCGAAAAATGGGGCTGGTCGGTGACCGAACTTTCGGAGGAGAGCGGCGTGTGGAGATGCAGAAAGATCTTTCCAACTGCCCGATACCCGTTTTCCGAGTTGACACTGCCAAATCGCTTTTGCGAGCGTATCCACTGTGATTACAACGTGGAAAAGCATTATGGCGAGTGGGAGTCATTGATTACGGACATCTTGTGATTGTGTATAACTTTAACGAACGCAATTTGTAGGAAAGGTAGAATTTATGTCTGCATTTCCTATTGTATTTGCATTTTAAACATCGTTATGTTATAATGTTATAACAAATTGAAAAATGGAGAAAAGATATGAAGAAGCTGATTGTATGGATATTGTGTTTTGCGCTTTTATCTTCCTTGCTCGTTTCGTGTCAGAAGGACGGTAAGATTCCCGCAGATACCACCGCCATTGCAGAGGATGTTTGGCAAATCAAACAGGGTCAGCTGGTGATCGTGCGATCGGAGGATGCGCCATCCTCCGTGGTTCAGGAATTAAGGAATTTAAAGAAGACCTTAAAGGACGTGTTAGGCTGGAACGTAGAGATCAAATCGGATTTTAAGGCGACTACCGATGCGGAGGACGGAACGGTTGAGCTGGTGATTGGTGATACTACACGTCCCATATCCCAAGTGTCAAAGGCACAGTTGCCAAGCAAGGGATACGTCATTTGCAACGAAAAAAGATCGATTGCAATTCAAGGCACCAATGAAGCCATGCTTGTGTATGCGATTCGGCTGTTCAGTAGGCAATTCGTTCAAACTGCAGATGTCTGCTTACAGATTCCCAATGATCTCCTTTTAAAAAATAAAGATTCCGACGTGATTGTTTTGGTAGAGGATAATGCTACCGATTATTCCTTATCGTATTCCTCGACCTGTGATGGCTTTCCAAACATGGATTCGATCAATAACGGTCTAGATTATGAGGTGACGTTGGTATTGGAGCTTGAAAAAGTATTAAAGGAACTGACGGGAGCGACCTTTACGGTTTCGTTAGGGAATGCCGAGGACCCCGAGAGCAGAGAGATCCTAATTGGCGACGTAGGCCGTACAGAACTTGAAGCGGCAAAAAAGGATTGGTCGGCTTCGCAATACGGTGTGGTCGCAGTTGGCAATAAGTTGGTGGTGAGCGGCTGGAACGACGTGACACTGGGAAAAGCCGTCGATGCTTTTCGGGAGCTGGTCGAACAGGGAACGGTTAAACAGGATGGGAAATGCACCGTATATTTTATGTGTGACCATCTTGCCGCGCTGACGGCCGAAGAATGGAACACGGACTTCCCACAGTACGATGGCGGCAAGCTCAGTGGCACCAACGACGCATCCTACGGTCAGATGTTATATTACTATACCGAAACGAACGTCGATGAATATCGGGCGTATTGTCAAAAGCTTGAAGGCGCAGGGTATACCAAGAGAAATTCCAACGAAACGGCAAACAACGTTTTTGCAACTTATGTAAAAGACGATAGCAAGATCCACGTATATTATGTTGACCATGAAAAGGCGGTTCGCTTGATTACGGGAAGCATCTCCAAAACGGGACTTGCAGAAAACGACGTGACGAATGATCCCAAGGTGACCGATTTTTCGGTGATCCAAATGAATCTGACCTATGCCTCGTCATCCAGCGGCGGTATGGGATATGTGATCACACTGGAGGACGGGCGTTTTGTGATCGTGGACGGCGGTAGAGCTGTTGACGCGGATGCGCAACGTCTTTATAATATTTTGCAAAAATATAATAAGCGCAGTGACGGCATTGTGATCGCGGGATGGTTCTTGACTCACGAGCACAGTGATCACTACGGTCTTTTCAAAAAATTTGTTACCAATTATTCTTCTTTTGTGAAGATCCAAAATTTTTATATCAGTATTCCTTCCGAAAGCTATCGGTTTAATTCGCTTAACCCGTCAAGCTTTATGCAAGATCAATTTCCCGAGCTTTCAGCAGTAGCCAAGGGGATTCCCGTAACGCTTCTGCACACGGGACAGAAGTTTTTGATCGAAAACGCCGAGTTTGAAATTCTTTATACGACCGAGGATCTCTATCCGCAACCGTTTGACCTTTTCAACGATGCTTCGGTCGTGTTCCGCGTTCGTGCAAACGGAAACAGTGTATTGTTTACCGGTGATATTGCCGACCGTGCCTCAAATGTTTTGTGTGATATGTACGGTTCTTACTTGAAATCCGATATCGTGCAGGTTTCGCACCACGGTTGGAACGGCGCTACGTTGGCGTTTTATCAAAACGTTAGTCCCAAAGTGGCAATGTGGCCAAATTCGCAATCCGAATACACGGCGTGCATGAAATCGAATGCCGTATTCGGTGAGATTAACCGCATGCTGGTGAATATGATCTTAGGATCGAAAAACGTGTACATTGCCGATACGTATTGCTATCAGTTTGTGTTCCCGTTTGGCGGAACGCCGATCAAATTCACGCCTTGATTTGGCTTATTTAAAACAGTATTGGAGGAATTTTAAGGATGAAAAAACTATTTGTGGCAGCTCTTGCCCTGGCAATAATCCTTTCCTCGGCGGTGCTTTGCGTATCTGCGGATAGTGGCACCAAGCCTTTCGGGTCATGGAAGGATAGCGGAAATTACGATACAAGCTGGTACAACAAAAATAACAAGACCCATACCCTTTCCAATGCCGCAGATCTTGCGGGCTTGGCGGTTTTGGTGGACGGCGGAAACACGTTCGCGGGAAATACCGTCAACGTTGCGCTTGACAAGGGCTTAACACAGATCGATCTGAGTGGGCATTACTGGGATTCGATCGGAGACAATAGCGCGCCTTTTCAAGGCGTATTTAACGGAAACGGTGTAACGATCAGCGGCATGTGTATCAACAACAGCGATAATAGCCAGCAACAGGCATTTTTTGCGGTGTTGTCCTCGGGTTCGTCGAGCAATGCCAATCCCGCGATCAAAAATTTCTCCTTGATCAACAGTAGCGTGACCACAGCGTTGGCGCAAAAGCCGGCATTGGTCGTTGGTCAGCTATACACCAAAATGGAAGGTGTTACGATCACTGTGGAAAACATTTACGCACAGGGATCCGTAACGGCAAGTAATGCTTCTACCAACGTGATCCGCGCGGGCGGCGTTTGCGGCTTGATTCAAATAGACAATGCGCAAGCTAAGGCAGTATTCAAGAATATTGTGAGTGACGTAGACGTAACCGCAAATACTTCAAAAAGCAGTCTTGCGGGTGGAGTTCTTGGAGGAGTCAACTCCAATCTGGGAGAGCTGCATCTGGAAAGCTGTGTGAATTACGGTACAATTCAAAGTGCGAATGGTCAAGCCGGCGGAATTGTCGGCATGGGCAACGGCGATGCTTTTCACTATTACGCGAATTGCATGAACGTAGGCGTTGTGGCTTCCTCAGAGAGTGCAGAGGGAACCCTGCTCGGTCATATCGGTAAAAACATTTCAACGCATATAGT
>JAGANE010000224.1 GCA_017624395.1 Clostridia bacterium | reverse complement strand
TGGAAAACAGGAATATTCCGTTTCGGTGGTCAACGGTAAGATCGTTGCGGTTGGCTCGGACGTTGTGATGCTGGAAAAGGCGATCGAGCATCTGATCAACATGCTGGAGGCCCCCTCCGAACAATTAGATCGTGGAATATGGATGCTTTCAAAGACCTATAACAAGAAATTTGACGGTTCCGGTTACAAATATAACGATTATATCGGAAAGGGATTTGAATTGACCGCTCAACACACCTTGTTGCAAAAAATGTCTCCCAGTGGAGGGGCGACAGCAGCGGGGGAGCGGATCCCGTGGGTGCAAGGCGGATGCACGGACGGCACGTACTATTACTATTGCATGATCACCGACAATTCGGTGTCTCCTACCAAATGTCAAATTTTAAAGTTTGATATTGAAAAACAGGCCTTTGTTAAAGCAAGCAAGGATCTTTTGATGGGACACGCCAACGATGCGGCGTACAATCCGCACAACAATACCATAGTTGTTTCGGAGGGCGGAACAGCCTACCACATTATCGATCCCGATACTCTCACGATCAAAAAGACGGTACAAATGGCATCCTGTTGGGCAATTTCGTATAACAGCGAACGTCATGTATATATTCTTGCCAACAATTCTTTTATCTATTTTTACGACGATAATTATCAATATCAAAATCAAATCTCCATTGAAGGAGTTATGCTTTCGGAGTATCCGACAAACGGAAATATGGGAACGCAAGGGATTACCAGTGATGATAAATATATTTACTATTTGGAATATTGGCAAAACAAAGGGGTCCATACGGATATCCGATGCAATATAGTGGTACTTGATATCCTTACAGGAAAGCTGATTGACCGTATTCCTTTAAAGATGGGACGCGAGGTGGAAAACATTATTATTAGGAACAACACGTTTTATATTGTTTGTAACAATATCGTGTGGAGTGGAGCAGAGTGTTATCAAATTAAGCTTGTTCCCAAGATTTGATATGGTATTAATTAATATAATGCCGAGAAAGGAGGCACTGTGTATGAAAATCGATTTCTTTATGCTCGGTAATTCGCGCGACTCTCCTCAGGGTTAACAGATGTCAAAATTATTTTATTTTTAGGAGGTATTATGAAAAACGTAATTAAATGGATGAGCTTATTGCTTGTGATTGCAGTGATGTTGCCGATGATGGCAGCATGTAACAAAGAGAAGCCTGTCAACAATGACCCCCAAGATACTACGGCAGAAACATCCGATGAGATTGTAGGAATTTCAAAGAAAAACTACAATGCCGATTTTACGATACTGAATCCGAGTAGCGGTCTCTTTGAAAAGTATTATTGGTCGGAGGATATGTCAGAAAACACCAATATTTCTGTTGCAAACTATAATCGTGAGGATGCGATTGAGCAGCATCTTGGCATTGAAATCTTACATGAAACCTATGATATTGGTGAAGGTGTTTTGTATCAAAAGATAGAACAGTCAATTCTTGCAGGTGATGATACGTACCAATTTGTGATGACGCATAGCTTTCAGGATCTGGTGAGCATGATGACCTCGGATTTTCTTGTAGATCTTCAAGATATATCTGCAGTCTCTCTCAATAACGAGTATTGGAATACTGAAATTATGGAGTCTTTGCAGTATCGCGGTGGTATGTATCTGGGCAGCAGCTCCTTTATTTTGCACCGTCCTACGTTCATTTTGTTTAATAAAACGATGGCAGAGGCGTATGAGGGCGTTTCGGTTGACGCACTTTACCAGCATGTCCGTGATAAGTCGTGGACGATCGATCAAATGTTCACTTACGCTCAGCTCGTAGACATCAGTCTTAACAATACGTTGGCAAATCCGATGGACGGAACTTACGGATTTGTTTCCGACATGAACTGGGAGATGTGCTCGCTCGCAACGGCAAGCGGATATATTCACGTTTCTACCAACAGTGAGGGCTTGTATGAGCTTAAGCCTTTTAATGAAACTATTTTCAATATTTTCAAAAAAGTTGTAGCGATTACCGATTCCAATTACTTTTACGGTTGGAACTGGGATCAGACCGATAAGATTTTGGATATGGATACAGGCCGTGCATTTTTCTCTACTGCAAGTGTAGAGGTGATGATTGATCAAATGCTAAATTCGGAGGTTCCTCTCGGAGTGTTGCCTTATCCTACCGTAGCAGAGGGTATGGTTACAAAAAATCTTGACTGGGCAGGATATTTCATTGTTCCAAATGTGGTAAGAAATTTGGAACTGAGCGGAGAGGTGCTGGAGCTGCTCTCTTATTACGGCGAGACCGAGATCAAGCACGAGTTTTACGACGTGCTGTTGGGACTTCGCGCAAGCAAAGAGCCGCAGGACACCGAAATGCTGGAACTCATTTTTGATAATTTGGCTGCCGAGCCTGCATTGACCTTCCTCAACAGTGGTTATTCCAAAATGGCACAAATTTTCTACGTTATTCCTTATATGATTACACAAAAGCAAAAGGCAATGGCATCTTGGTACGCAAAATATTATTCTGCAGCAAATCTTGAATTGGATAGACTTAATAACTAAATTCAATTTATTAGATGGATCATTTGGTCATAAGAAGGGAGGGGGGCGACATAAAAAGTGGCGTTATGCAAATGAAAGGAGGCGTGTACGGCTCGTTTACGTATCATAAGATTCAATATAAAAAACAACAATTTAATTTTGATAAGGAGTTATCACTATGAAAAACATTAAAATTATAGCAATGATTATGGCATTGTGTATGCTTGCTACATTGATAGCTTGTACCAATGAACAGCCCGATGGAACCCCTACGGGTACCTCCGAAGAAGTGACC
>JAGANE010000223.1 GCA_017624395.1 Clostridia bacterium | reverse complement strand
TTTTTATTGTGGTTAGATAAAGTTTATCCGTAGCCGTGTAGGTACTGCTATTTTTCTTGGGGGAACTTCTTTCAAGAAGTTCCCCCACAAAAATATACCATTCACAGTCCCCGTCAAACCTCTTTGCGGCAAAATGCGTCCCATGCGGTCAGCAGGAACACGACCATATGCAGCACCACAACAACAATGGCGGTAACAATGGATTGATGTGCAAAGCTTGAGGTTCCGTTGACGATCGACGAGAAATTGAGGTTGGCAAACAAAAGATATCTTGCCCAGTCAAAGCCCAGCTCCTTGAGAAGAGTGACAAGCAGCGTTCCGCCAAGATAAGCAAACAGGCTGATACCGATCGCGGGAGCCGAGCTGCGCAGAAGTGCCGAAATTGCAAAGGCGAGCGTTGCCATTACAACGACCTCCACTGCCGCCAACAGATAGGCACCGAGCAGAGAAAGATAAGGCGAGAAGGTTTTGACCACACCGCCCTCGGCTTTGATCGCGGGCAAAAATGCCTCGGAGGCTCCGCCAAAGATCAGCGAGCTTACAAACGAGCAAACGAGCAGAATCGCAAGCATCAGCGCACCGATCAGCATTGCCGTGGCATACTTGGACATCAGGATCTTCCATCTCTTAACGGGATTGATCAGCAGGAATTTGATGGTGCCCTGTGAATACTCATTGGACACAATGCTCCCCGCGATCACGATGACAAACAAACCGATAACCGAAACAAGATCCTTGGAGCAAACAAAGGCATTCCAAAATCCGCTATCCCCTGCATTCCCCGTCAGAATGCTGGTTTGCAGGCTGTCCGCAGGATTGACTTCAATATCGTTTTCCAACTGATACATGGCAATTGCCGCTCGGTTACGTGCCTTTTCAAGTGCCGCCAGATCGTCCTCGGATTCCTTCCCCTCCGCCAACTGCCGCTCCTTCATCAGCACCACGTAGCGGTCGTTTGTCACGGTAGTCACCCTTTCGTATCTCCAATCCGTATCAGACGGATAGATGTCGTGTGCAATACAGTAATCGGGCTTCCATACAAGAATTGCCAATGCCTCGGGATCTGCGGCGTATTCGCGCTCGTATTGCGCCCTCATGTCGTTGAAATACGCCACCGTATCATTGCCCTCAACAATCGCTTTAAGCTCCTCAAAGCGCGCAGTATCACCGTTTGACCTGGCAACGTAGAACATTTCGGACACGAGATCCATTCTCCAATCGTAGGCAAACATTTCGTGATCCAAAAGGAATTGATAATATTCCACGTTCAATTGGCATTGCTTTGCATATTCGGTGGGATTTCCGTGTTTGTCCACCTCTTGGGCACCCGTTTCATTCTCCTCAATCTGCCAACGGTATTCCTCCTCGGAATAGGCATACCAATAATCAACCGACGAGGTGCTTTCAAAGGCAATGATCATGGAGTAGCCCACTGCAAGGACTGCCAAAAGGATCATCATTACCCAAGCCGCCTTTTTGCGAAACTGCTTTTTCCATTCGTTTCCGATCAATCTACAAAACTTACGCAATCTGTCCACCTCCCTCACCCGTCAGCTCGATGAACACGTCCTCAAGCTTGCGGTTTTCTTTTTTGGATACCGTATAAAGAGCGATACCGCCCGTGATCAGCCTGCGATTGATGTCAGCAAGAGCCACGTCACAGCCAACGATGGGAAGCACAAGATCCAACACGCCCTCCTCATTCAGCTTCAACGCCCCGTCGGGCAGATCTGAAAGCAACGTTTTTGCCCGCTGGGGATCATCCACGCGCAACAAAAATTCCGCACGGTCGGGAGAGGTTGCCGCAATCAGCTCATCAATGGGCTGAACACTTTGCAGCTTTCCGCGCACGATCACGCCAACGCGATCGCACATCAGCTCCATTTCACTCATCAAGTGGCTGGAAACCAAAACACCGATCCCCTCATTGTGCGCAAGGCTCTTGAGAATATCACGCAGCTCCTTGATGCCTGCGGGATCCAAGCCGTTGGTCGGCTCGTCAAGGATCAAAAGCCGCGGACGGTGCAGGATCGCCTGCGCAACACCGAGACGCTGACGCATACCGAGCGAATATTTTCCAACCTTGTCACCGATACGGTGATCCAAACCGACCAGATGCACCACCTCGCGGATGCGCTCCTCGGTCACGCCCTCGCGCATAGCGGCGTAAAGACGCAGATTTTCAAGTCCCGAAAGATACTTGTAAAACTCGGGATTTTCAACGATGCCGCCCACATCTGCCATGGCTTTTTCAAACTGTGTGCGCATACTGTGGCCCGAAATGGAGATTTCTCCCTCGTCAAGGCTGAGAAGTCCCGCCGCAATTTTGATGGTCGTGGTTTTTCCCGCACCGTTGGGACCCAAAAATCCAAAGACCTCCCCTGCGTAGGTGTCAAAGGAAATGTCGTGCAGGATCTCGCGATTACCAAAAAACTTGGTCAGGTGTTCAATATGTAAAATCACGTCACCGCTCATTTTCCTGCCTCCTCCTTTTCCACAATTTCACGTGCCGATTGTACCCACGTATAGCAATATGCTCCCGTGATCCTCCATTCACCGTTCACGCGTTGCATCTGCAGCATCACGTTGCCGCCGTAGGTGCAAGCCTTCCAGCTTGTGTCAAGGAACTCATCAACGGTGCCTTCCTCGGGCTCCACCTCGATCAGCTCCTTGTCATAGACCTCCAGACCGTAGTCGTAAAATTTGATCGGCTCACCGCCAAACATCTGTTCAAATTTTCCGCACGCCTCCACCGATATATTTTGCAGATAGATCGAAACAACGGCATAATCGTTGCCCTCGGAGGTCACGTCAATGCGGTTTTCGGGGATTTCAAAATCCAAATCACGATAAAGTGCCAATGGAACGACCTTTAACGTTTCCTCGTAATTGGCACGAATATCGGCTGCCGTCAGCACGTGATAATTTCCAATTGTACCGTCTCCCGTTGCCATATAGTCGGCAATCAGGCGATCCATCGCCGCCATCTTTTCGGCACGCTGTGCATCGGTCAATGCCACGCCGAGCTCCTCGCCCTCCAAAGAGAGGTTCAACGCCAAAAGCTCCTGCACGTATGCCTCTGCCGTTTCCTGAATCTTTGGCACCTCTTGTCGGAATTGTATCTCCTTGAATACGATAAAGCCTATCAGCCCCACCAACAAAGCGGCACCAAGCAATAGCCCTCGATTGACCTTTTTCCACCATTTTTTCAAAATATCGCCTCCCTTTTCAAGTTTCCTTGGAATACATGATAACATAATATATATTTGTTGTCAATATTTTTTTACAGATTTTAAAAAAATTCAAAAATTTAAAAAATCTCAAAAAGGGTGATACGAAAAAAGAGTGGGAGTCCCTTTTGACCAACAGGAGCTCCCACGCAAAAAAAATCAATTTTGATTATCCAGATATTCACACGCCGCGAGTGCTGCGACGGTGCCGTCGGCGGTGGCGGTGGTCAACTGTCTTATCTGCTTTTGACGGCAATCCCCTGCGGCAAAGATCCCCGTTGTAGAGGTTTGACAGCCTTCATCTGCCACAATATAACCGTCGGTGTCAAGATCGACCACGTCGGCAAACGCGGCATTTTGCGGAAGCACGCCCACGGCTTCAAAAACACCCGCAACGGGAAGCTCATGCACCGCATCGGTTTTGACATTCTTTAAAATCACGGCTTGCAGGGCAAATTCCCCTTTGATCTCGGTGACAACGCTATCGGTGATGATCTCAATATTTTCGGCTTTTGCAAGGCGATCCAACAGATAGCGCTCGGCGCGGAAGGTATCACGTCGGTGAATGAGATAGACCTTAGAACAGATCTCCGATAGCACCAAAGCGTCCTGCACGGCGGTGTTTCCGCCTCCCACCACGGCAACCTCGCGACGGCGGAAGAACATTCCGTCACAGGTGGCGCAAAAGGAAACGCCCCTGCCAATAAAGCCCTCCTCTCCGACGACGCCCAGCTTGCGGTGCGTCACTCCCGTGGCAAGGATCACCGCCCGTGCCGTATAAGCCGCATCGGTCGATTGCACCTCGTAGCCGTCGGTTGCCTTGACGATCCCCGTCACGCGCGCCGAAACCACCTCGGCATCCAATGCGCGCAATTGAGACATCATCTGCTCTGCCAATTCCACTCCACCGATCTCGGGAGTGCCCGGGTAATTTTCCACTTTGCGTGACTGTATGATCTGTCCACCGTAGCTCTGCCCCTCCAACAGGAGCGTTGATCTGCCTGCACGCAAAGCATAGAGTGCCGCCGTCATGCCCGCAGGTCCTGCACCGACGATGACAATGTCGTATTGTTTGTTTTTCATGATGGTTTCCTTTTTTTAAAATTTTATTTTAAAACCTTGCCTACTCCGTCCAATGTGCAAAATCACTTTCCCTCGCGCATTGCCTTGACCTTTTCCTCAACGGGGGTGACGATACACGACCAATTGGTGTGATAGATGACAAATCCCGGCTTTGCCCCTGTGGGCTTTTTGACGTTACGCACGAGCGTGTAATCCACCTCTACGTTTTGTCCGTCCGCGCCCTTGGAAAAATACGCCGCGATCTCTGCCGCCTCGGTAAAGTCCTTGACCGACGGCTCCTCACCCTCACAAAGCATCACCGTGTGCGAGCCGGGCAGATTTTTAACGTGGAACCAATAGTCATTTTTCCCTGCCAGCTTGTGCGTAATGTATTCGTTTTGCAGATTGTTTTTGCCGCACAGCACACGGAACCCTCCGCTCGTGCGGAAATGCGCCACCGTGGGCGTTGCGCTCTTTTTGGAAAGCGCGTAATTCTTCATACGGGATGCGTATCCCGAGCGGTAAAGCTCGTCGCGGATTTCGGTCAGATCCGCAGTGGTCTCGGCGTGTGTCAAAGAATCAAAAACCGTATCAATGTAATCCAGCTCTGCTTCTCCCAGCTCGATCTGCTTGGCAAGCTCCACTCTTGCGGTCTTGCTCTTATTGTATCTTTTGTAATAGACCTGCGCGTTTGCCGCAGGAGAAAGGCGGCTGTCCAAAGTAACCGTCACCGTACCAAAGCTGCCGTCCTCGCGGTAATCCTCGTAATCGGTCAGCTCCACGCGCGTCATTCCGCGTTGAAGCTGATAAAGATTTGCCGTGATGAGATCGGCATATTTTTTGTATTTCTCGCCCTTTTTACAGTCCTCCAGCTCACTCCTCTGCAATTCCAGCTTTTTGCGGATACGCGTGTCGGCATTGGTCAGGATCCTTAAAACGTCCGCCGCGCGTTGCTTGATATGCAATTCGCGGTCGCGCGTATAAAAGAAATCGTCCAGCAGTGCCCCTGCGCTCTCGTACGGGCGCATTTCAAAGCCACTGCCGTACTGCCGCAGCTCGCAGAAAGCGTACTCCACAGGCTTGCCCTCTCGCAGGATCATGCAAGGAGAAAAGTGCCCCTCACGGATCATATCAACGACATCAAAAAAGGAATCGGTTGCCTTTTTTTCCAAAATGCTGCCGACAAGCGCGTCGGTCTCTCCTGCGGCACGGTAGGTGATCTCACGCGCCACCGCAGCGGAAATGCCCAAAAAGGTCGCCGTGATCCACTTATCCATCGGACGGTCAAAGCCTGCCTCGCTCCAAAGAGTAGAAAACTGCTCACGCGTAACGCTTATCGGATCGATCTTATCCTGCCTTGGGGGCAACTCGTAGGTCATGCCGGGCAACACCTGACGCAGGCTTGACGTGGAAAAATCTACGGTGCGAAGTGCCGCCATGACGCGATCTCCGTCGCCCGTAAAGATCAGGTTACTGTATTTCCCCATAATTTCGGCATACAAATGCCTTGTGCAGGCAAAGCCCATTTCGTCGCGCGTCTCAAACTCCAAAACCGCTACACGCTCAAAGCCCGCCTGCCGCACGTCCGCAAGCTTTGCTCCCTGCAAATGCTTGCGCAACAGCATACAAAGCATGGGAGGAGACATGGGGTTTTCCTTTTGCGCCGACGTAAAACCGATGCGCGGCGTGTTGGAGCCTGCGTTGATCACCAACCGCTTGCCCCCCTCAAGACTTCGCATCTGCAATACGATCTCATCCCGCTCGGGCATAAATACCTTTTCAATTCTCGCGCCAAGCGCCATTCTACGGATCTCCTCGATCACACACGCCAACATTCCGGCGTCAAATGCCATTCCTGTTTCCTACTTTCCGTTGATAAAAAAATTTCTTTTAAATTATTATAACATAAGGTTGCAATTTTTACAAGTAAATGGTATAATATTCTTGCAAAACATTTTCCGAAAGGACGTTACCATCATGAACAAAACCGTAATCGGTATTGACGTTGGCGGAACCACGACCAAAATTGTCGGCTTTCGCAAAAAGGAGGACGGCACCAAGGAGCTGATCGCTCCGCAATTTGTGCGTGCCACCGATCCCCTGACCTCCATTTACGGCGCATTTGGAAAATTCACCGCTGAAAACGGTCTGGAACTATCCGACATTGATCGCATTCTGATGACGGGAGCAGGATCGTCGGTGATCACCAAGCCGATCTACAATCTCGCCTGCACCCCTGTTCCCGAATTCTCGGGGATCGGCATAGGTGGGCTCTATCTTTCGGGGCTGGACGAAGCCATTGTCGTCAGCATGGGAACCGGAACTGCACTGATCCATGCCAAAAAGGAGCAGGGCAACCACACCATTGAATATCTTGGCGGCACGGGAATGGGTGGCGGAACACTGATCGGGCTCTGCCGCAAAATGCTTGGCGTGGACACCGTAGAGCATATCGAGCAGCTTTGTACCGACGGTGACCTGAACAACATTGACCTGCGCATCAAGGACATCTCCCGCAGTCAGTATCAGGGCATCAACGAGGATCTCACCGCCGCCAACTTTGGCAAGGTCTCGGATCTTGCCACCAGCTCGGATCTCGCCCTCGGCATTGCCAACATGGTTGCCGAAACCATTATGATGCTTGCCGTGTTTGCCGCACGAAGCTACCACCTAAAAAACATTGTTTTGATTGGAAATCTAACCACCATTGAACCGATCCGCAAAGTCTTTGAAAGCCACGCCGAAAGCTTTGGCGTCAACTTCCTCATTCCAAAAAATTCCCAATTCGGCACCGTCATCGGTGCGGCGCTCAATGATGAGATCTCAATTTCATGATACAAAGAAGGCTGACACAAGCAACGTGTCAGCCTTTTTTTTGGTTATCCAAGTAACGCACGGTCGTTGGAAAATTCACTTCCGCTGCTCTCCGAAAATCTTTCCAAAAGAGCTTCAACGGTCAGTTTTTTCTTTTCCTCGCCCGAAATATCCAA
Source organism: Clostridia bacterium (assembly GCA_017624395.1). GTDB lineage: Bacteria > Bacillota > Clostridia > Oscillospirales > CAG-272 > UMGS1865. Next base: position 8,470 of record JAGANE010000223.1, on the reverse strand, counting down.
AATGATCCTTCCGTCGTGCATCATAATCAATCGGTTGCCGTGTGCAATGGCATCACGCATATTGTGCGTGACCATCAAAGCCGTCAACTGATTTTCTGCAATCAGGCGGTCGGTCAGCTCCAACACCTTTGCCGCAGTTTTGGGATCCAATGCGGCGGTATGCTCGTCCAAGAGCAACAGCTTGGGACGCTGCAGGGTTGCCATCAACAGGGTCAGCGCCTGTCTCTGTCCGCCCGAGAGCAGCCCTACCTTGGAGGTCATGCGGTCCTCCAAGCCAAGCTCCAATGCCTTTAGCTGTTCACGGTAAGCCTCCTGCTCCTTTGAGGAAATGCCCCAACGCAGGGTGCGAGGCTTTCCGCGGCGTGCGGCAAGCGCAAGGTTTTCGTCAATCTGCATATTGGTTGCCGTACCGATACGAGGATCCTGAAAAACGCGACCGAGATATTTGGCACGGCGATACTCCGAGGTATTGGTAACATCAACGCCATCCAAAAGGATCGTGCCGCTATCCACACGCCAGGTTCCCGCAACGGCGTTGAGCATGGTTGATTTTCCCGCTCCGTTTCCGCCAATTACGGTTACAAAATCTCCGGGGGCAAGGTGAAGCTCCAGATCCTTCAGCACGTGCTTTTCATTCACCGTGCCAACGTTAAACGATTTGTTGATTCCTTTCAGCTTCAGCATATCACGGTTCCCCCTTTGTTACGTTGCTCCTCTTGGCATGCTTGGCAAAGCGAGTCTTCCAATACGGAACGGCAAGGAAGCACGCCAGAACCAACGCCGAAAGCATTTTGAGATAGTTGCTTTCAACACCGAGGTAGATAATGGTTGAATAAATGATGAAATAGACAATGCCTCCAACGATCACCGCAAAAAGCTTGAGTGCAAAGTTGTTTTTGGTAAGCTTGCCCAAAAGTGCTTCACCAATGATCACTGCGGCAAGTCCCGTAACAATGGCACCTCTGCCCATATTGATTTCGGCATTTCCCTGATATTGTGCCAGGAGTGAGCCTGCAAGCGCAACGATACCGTTGGAAAGAACCAATCCCATAATCTTGCGAATATCGGTATTGATGCCAAGGGCGCGGCTCATTTGCGGATTATCTCCCGTAGCACGCAGAGTAGCACCGTATTCGGTTCCAAAAAACCAATAGAGAACGGCAATCAGAATCACGCTGAAGATCGCAAGCACCAGCAGTGTATCCCCCATTTTCAGCATGGAGGCAAGCAGCTTATAATTGCGGCTTGAAACCGCAATGACCGCCGCACTGACCTTTCCGAGTGCGATGCCCATGATCTTAAGGTTGATCGACCACAGCATCAATTGTGTCAGAATGCCGGACAGAATTGCGGGAATCCCCATAAAGGTATGAAAAAATCCCGTGATCAGTCCTGCCACCATTCCCGCAAGCATTGCCACAAGCATTGCCACCCAGACGGAATGCCCGTTGATCAACATTGCCGCACAGACAGCCGCTCCCGTGCAGTAGCTGCCGTCTACCGTCAGGTCAGCAACGTCAAGCACTCTGTAGGTGATATATACGCCAATTGCCATAATACCGGCAATAATTCCCTGCGCAACTGCCCCCGGCAACGACGAAAAATAATTGAGTAGGGTATCCATATCAAAATCCTTTCCAAATCTTGCTCAGATCATTCCTCAATTGCGGTATATCCCTTTGCCTCAAGTGCGGCAGTATCAATACCAAGATCGTCACAGATCGTCTTGTTATATTTTTTTGCAAGCTTGCTCTCGGGAGTGTACTCAATGGGCATGGTAGAAATATCCGCCTCACCCTTCAGAATTTTGACTGCCATCTCACCCGTTGCATAGCCGAGATCGTAATAATCGATCGACAGCGTTGCAATGCCACAGCCCTTGCAAATCCCCTGCTCTCCTGCAATGATCGGCTTCTTTTCGGTCATTGCACCGTAAATGGTTGTCGCGCAAGAGGCAGCAGTGTTATCGGTGGGAATATAAAGTGCATCATTTTGTGCAGCCGCGCCCTGTGCAACGACGGCAACGTCATCGGAGCCGGAGAAGGTGTACTCGGTGCAGATAATTCCACGTGCGCTCAGATATTCCTTCACCTTTTTTACCTGATAATCCGAGTTTGCCTCGCCCGAGCAATACAAAAGTCCAACCTTTTGGGCATTGGGAACAAGATCCAAAACCATCTGCGCCGGCTGATCCAGAGGAGCAAGATCGCTCGTTCCCGACACGTTTCCGCCTACCGTACCGTTAAAGTCCTTGATGTTAAGTGCTACTCCGTATTCGGTGATCGAGGTACCAAGAATCGGAATGGTCTCGGTTGCGTTATACGCCGCGTTGAGGGCAGGCGTTGCGTTTGCCATGATCAGATCGACCTTTTTGTTGACAAAGCTGTTGGCAATGGTAGAACAAAGATCGGTAGAATTATCGGCATTTTGAAAATCAAACTCCACGTTTTCCTCTCCAAGTCCCGCAATGACAGCATCCTTAAAGCCCTGCGTAGCAGCGTCAAGTGCGTCGTGCGTGACAAGCTGGGAAATTCCGATGACATATTTCTTTTTCGTATTACAGGAAACGAGAGACATCAAAGATGCCGCGAGGGTGAGTGCCAAAAGAATGGCAAGAAGTTTTTTTGCTTTCATGATTTTTTCTCCTCTGAAAAAAATTTATATTTCAACAAACACCGTTTGTTAAAACCAAATAAAATAAAAAAATCGCCGCTGTATCCTGAAGATACAGAGACGAAAGGTACTTTCGTGTTACCACTCTGCTTTATTCCCTTTTTACAAAGAGAACCTCGGTGGGCAGGCAATCACCTGTCCGCGATATGACGGTCGCACCCGTCGCGCCTTTAAAAAGCGATGCCGCTTTTGTTCTGCGCGCTGCTCCCAAAAGGTAATTCAAAAATGAAATTCAACTGTCTCGCACCTACCGACAGCTCTCTGGATGAAGCCTTCATTTTCTACTTGCTTTTGATCGTCGCTTTATTTGAAGTTGATTTATTTTATCACATCTTTTTTCTCTTGTCAAGCCCTTTTTGAATAAAAATTTATTTTTTTAAAAAAAAAGCAAAGCATATGAATAATTAACCATATTTGTTTTTTATTTTTTAAACTTTTCAGTTTCTTACTTGACAAATTCTCAAATCTCTGCTATAATGATAGTACTGCTTATCGGGCGATAAGTAAATACGAAAGAAAGGAGTTATCATCATGAAAAAGGCTTTCAGAATTTTGGCTCTTTCGCTCGTTCTCGTAACCTTGGTTGCTGCTCTTGCTTCTTGCGGCGGTCCCGCAAAGGATCCCGATGACGCACTGGCTGCACTGAAGGACAACGACTACGTTGCAGCTGAGGATAAGCTGATCATCCCCGGTGCACTCAAGCTTCTCGGCGTTGACGGTATTGACAGTGTTGTTAGTGGCACCGCTACCATCGACGACAAGGTTGAGCATGTTACCATTATCTACTTTGAGGATAAGGAAGCTGCAAACGAAGCTTGGGAAGACGTTGAGAAGTACGCTGAGGACAACAAGAAGGACGATTCCGATTGGATCGTTAAGAAGTCCGGCGCTATGATCTACTACGGTACCTCCGCAGGTATTACGGCTGCAAAATAATGCTTGTAAAACAAGACCGTCGGGGCTTTCTCGGCGGTCTTTGTTTTTTTAAGTAATTTGACTAAAAATAATATCTTTGTGTAAAAACACAGGAACGGATATCATTCAAAAAACGCACATTTGTCTTCTGACGAATGTGCGTTTTTTGTTGGCGCACCATGGCGGACTCGAACCGTCGACACCAAGCGTCGGAGGCTTGTGCTCTATCCATCTGAGCTAATGGTGCATGCTTGCAAGGCAAGATTTGCTTGCATGATTTTTGCATTGACGCATCATACTATCCGTACCAACGGCAAAAGCAAAAAAATCGTTACGTTTTTTCGTAACGTGAATAGTATACCACATTTTTGCGCCGAATGCAAGTCTTTTTTCGGAAAAGTTCCGAAACTTCAAAATCTTTTGTGAAAAGAGGGATGTTCCATGCGATCCCTGCGTCGCGCCTTGCTTTTTTTCATATTGCTATCCCTGCTTTGCTCGGTCGGGTGCCGACGCACCGCAACGGTATCTCCACCCAAATCCGAGGATGTGATCGAGCGCACCGACTTTACGTCAGTTTATGAAATGATTGGCAATACTGTCACCGTAGACATGGTTGAGGAGGACGAAAACGGACTTGCCTACGTCACCCTGCAGGGAAAAAGATACGAGCTTGGAATGGATTTTTTATCCAAGGCAATGGTCTATAATACCGATCCGCCGTCGGATTCGGATACCTATACAAGTGCCGAGGAGGTCTTTTGCACGTGGTGGCGCCTTTATATTCAACGCTGGAACTACCTTGTCCCCGAAATCCCCCTCTACTCCAATCGCTATTACGACCTTTACAATGCCAAGCTGCAAAATTTTGTCACCACGCCCTACCGTTCCCCTGCCGACGCCATTGTGGGGGCGCGGGTCAAGGATGGAGAACCCAACACGGTGATCCTTGGCAGCAGCACCGAGCTTTCGGGAGCATTCCGCAACGCCGCATGGGGAAAATCCTCGGCAGGCGCGGCGGATCTTGACGTGGAAAGCCTGACCACGGGACACGCCACCGTCATGACCGATGCCGAAGGCTCCTATCTTTGGAATCTATCGGCACTTGCAGAAAAGCCCATTGCAGAGCGCAACGAGGATGGATCACTGACCTACACGATAACGCTGCAACGTGATCTGAAATTCAGTGACGGCTCCCCAATTCGTGCCGAGCATTATCTCTCCGCGCTTCTTGCCTCCTCCACTCCCGTGGCATCGGCGGCAGGTGGAAGCGGACGTGCAGGCATGTACTTTTTGGGCTTTGATGCTTTTTCTGCCTACACGGGGCTTGGGGAGACCGTCTTTTTTGAGGGTGTGAGATTGCTTGACGACTACCGTTTTTCGCTTACCGTGTCTCCCACTTATGCCAATTATTACTACGCCATCAGCTATGCTACCTTGACACCGACACCGCTTTCGCTCTATCTCGGAGACGGGAAGATCGTCACGCGTGCGGACGGTGCCTGCGGACTTGACCCAGCCTTTTACGCAACCGAGACGCGCGAGGGCAGAAACGTCTATCAAACCGCCGCAAGGATAATAGAAAATCTCAAATGGAGCTCCCCCTTTCCCTACTCGGGGCCTTATTTTGTACAAAACTATGACGTAGGCGGACAGGTAGCCACCCTCGCGCGCAATCCCTACTATACGGGGGATGACGTGCGCGGCGTGCCAAGCATTGATACGTTGACTTATATCCGTCTTGTTGCCGAAACGCAGATGGATCAGTTCACCACAGGACAGGTGGACGTGATCTCGGGTATCACGGGGGCTACCGAAACCTTGGCGGCACTGTCGGTGGTGCGCTCCGATCCTCAAAAATATGCCGAAACGCACTATGACCGTGCAGGCTACGGCAAGCTCGGCTTTCGCGCCGATTTTGGTCCCACCTCCTTTACAGAGGTGCGTCAAGCCATCATGTACACCGTCAACCGCCCCGAATTTGCCCAAACCTTTACAGGCGGCTACGGCTCGGTCGTACACGGCCCCTATTATACGGGATATGCGGCATATCGCGCGGTCAAGGATCAAATCCATCTCAACCGCTACGCCTACAGCGTTGACAGTGCCATGGAAGCCTTGGAGTCAGGAGGCTGGATCTATAACGCCGACGGAACCCTCTACAATACTCATGAGGGTGGCATCCGCTATAAGCGATTGGAGGGCTACGCGCGCAGCTTTGACAATCTTTCCTTTTCCTCCACCGACGGTGCCTATCGGACACAAAAGGCAGAGGACGGGGAATATTATATGCCGCTTGTCATCAACTATTTTGGCACACAGCCCAACACGGTCACCGATCAGCTTTTGACGGCGTGGGTACGCAATCCGTCGGCAACCGAGGAGATCGGCATGTATATCACCTACACCTCCACCGATTTTAACACGGGGCTTTTTGCCGAGCTTCACCGCCTGCCTGCCTACGGATATGACGGAAAACCCAAGCTCAACGCCATCAATTTTGCCACAGGCTTTACCAGTGCGGCATACGATTACGCCGAGGCTTGGACGATCGATCCCACACTTTACGACAACTATTCCCAATGCTATCTGCGCGATGAGGCAGATTTTTGGCTCCGTGACCGCTGAAAGGAGAGGAACGTATGACAAAATATATTCTCCAACGAATTCTCTATATCCTCATCGTTTTTTTCATTCTTTCCTTTCTCATTTTCATGATCTACAATCTTCTCCCCATGGATAAGGCGGCAGAAAAGGCACGCGAGGAGGTCAGCGCCGACCGCAACGTGGATTATGCCGAACGATACGCCTATTGGCAGCAACGGCTTGGACTGAACGGCACAAAGCTTGAGCGTTACCTGCGATGGCTTGGCGTTTATCCCTTTTCCGACGGTCGCTTTGACGGGCTTTTGCAGGGTAATCTCGGGACGTCGGTCAAATACGCGCGCCCTGTTTCCGAGGTGCTGACTGAACCCATGAAAAACACAGTGATCCTCAACCTCCTTGTCACGCTTCTTTCACTGGGAATCACCATTCCCCTCGGCATCTTTTGTGCGGTACGCCGAGGAAGCCGACGGGATACCGCCGTGCAGGTGTTTACGGTGATCGGATACAGCTTGCCCACCTTTATGATCGCCATTCTTTTTATCTGGCTCTTTTCGGTAAAGCTTGGTTGGTTCCCCGTTTCGGGAATGCAAAGCGTGGGGAGCCTTGCGTGGAGTGCATCACGCCGTCTTTGGGACAGCCTTTGGCATTTGACGTTGCCTCTTTCGGTGATGGTATTTTGCTCGCTTGGCGGCATGACGCGATACGTCCGCGCAGCCATGACCGACGCGCTATCCTTGGATTGCATCCGCACCGCACGGGCAAAGGGACTTGGGGAGCGGCAGGTGGTGGGAGTCCACGCATGGAGAAATGCACTGATCCCCATCGTTACGCTTGTCATCGGTTGGTTCCTCGGCATCTTTTCCGGCTCTTTGATGATTGAAAACATCTTTGCGATCAACGGCATCGGAAAGGTCTATTTTGATGCACTTTCGGGCGGTGACAACGAGGTAGTTCTGGCATTGCAGATGTTTTATATCCTCGTGTCCTTGGCAGGGAATCTGCTCATCGACCTTTCCTACGGGCTGATCGATCCGCGTGTCCGCGTGCAACGGTAGGAGGCTTGCATATGCTTTGGAACAAGAGGAACCATCAAGCCGATCCAAAAAAAATCGATCCTCCACCCAAAAGAAGGTTGTGGCGCCGTGCCTTGATCACGCCCTTTGGCTGGCTGATCCGCATGACGCGCGGTGCAGGAAGGATACTGACCGAGCTCCCCAATGCCGAAGCAATGGAGACACCGCTTTGGCTGACCGTAAGGCGCTTTTGGAAACGTCGCTCTGCCGTAGCGGCGCTGATTGTGCTGATTTTGCTTTTCGCGCTTGTATTCGTCGGCCCGTTGCTTTTTCCCATGGATGTCAACGAGACCAATCTTTTGCAAGCCAACGTCGCGCCCACGCTATCTCTTTCTGCGATCCCACGGGAGTTGCGCGGACAGATCCGTGACGTCAACGGCTACGCAAGCTTTACCGTGGGCGTAGGAAAGGACGGCAGGATCTTTCTATGGGGCTACACCAAGGATCGGCTGTCGGGCATTGATTACGCCGACCTGCCAAAGGAATTGCAGGATAAAAGGATCGTTGCGGCGGCGGCAGGCTACGACCATCTCCTTGCCGTGACCGAGGATGGGCGCGTGGTGGGCTGGGGAAACAATAGTCGTGGGCAATACGGAGATGCAACAGGAGACGATGACGTCGTTCCAATGCCACGGGAGGTGCGCGAGGGAGGCATCGATGTCTCCAAGCTGACACAATTGACCTGCGGCTATCAAGCAAGCGCAATGATCGTGGACGGAAGGCTCTATCTTTGGGGTAACACCAACGCGCTTTTAAACCTGCGGGAATTGAACGACGCCGTGCAAAAATATACCGCTGCAGAGGGCGTGGGAGTCAAAAAGCTGGTGTTTTCAGGCTACTATGCCATTGTACTGTTTGAGGACGGAAGTGTTACGGGAAGCAATCTTCTCTTTCACCGTGAATCCGCGATCTCGTCAACGCAAGGAAAGATTTCCAATTTTAAAAGCTATCTTGATACCCAAAAAACGGTTGATATTGCCGCCACCGACAACTGCTTTGCCTTTTTGCTCTCGGACGGAGAAATTTTGATCAACGGTGCGACAAGATACGGAGAGGACGAGATCCCCGTACCAACCAATCAAGAAAAATTCGTCTCTCTTGCCTCGGGAACGCGACATTTTGTAGCATTGACCGACCGAGGACATGTTTGGGCATGGGGACAGAATGACGGTGGTCAGGCATCGGTATCGGGCATAGATGCCGAG
>JAGANE010000222.1 GCA_017624395.1 Clostridia bacterium | reverse complement strand
GATGTACTGACGGTAGAAACAATAATCGGACATACCGACGGTACCGTCCTTGATGGCAATGTCGCCCGAACCACTCTTGGAAGCAACGACCCACTTGTCGGCATACACCAATCCCGATGCGGCGGTATAAATACCCGTATCGTTAAAGGCGCGGGTACCGATCTTGGTCAGCGTTGCGGGGAGCGATACCTCGTTGAGACGAACACAACCGTAAAAGGCATAGGTCTCAATCGCCTTGAGTGCCGTACCAAAGTTGAAGGAGTCGATCAGCGTACAGCCGTAGAAGGCATAGTCGCCAATGGTCTCAAGCTCCTCCGAGAAGCAGGTAAAGGAATAACCGAGCAGACCGGTGCATTCCGCAAAGGCATAGTCACCAATGTACTTGACGTTGGGAAGCATAACCTCCTCAATCCCCTTACATTGGAAGAACGCCGCCGTTCCAAGTCCAACCGTTTCCTCACGCAGCTGCTCTTCCAGCTGCTCCTGCGTAATTTCAACGTTTTTACATCCAACGATCCAATCGCCCACGTAAACGACGTCGGCAGAATCGTTGTAGATCTTGGTGTTATAGAAGGCATACGCACCGATCTCGCGAACGTTGGTGCCAATATTTACCTCGGCAAGCTCCTTGCAGGAGGTAAATGCATAGTCACCAATCGTTTCAAGGCTTGCGGGAAGCGTTACGGCGGCAAGCTTTTCACAATCGCCAAAGGCGTATGCACCGATGGAGGTGATCTGATCCCCCATCTTGACCTCGGTCAAGCCCTTGCAACGGTAAAATGCATTGGCTGGAACCGCAAGCATATTTTTGCTCAACGTCACCGAAGCCAGCACGTCACAGTTGGAAAAGGCATCCGAGCCAAGCGAAACAACGCTATCGGGAATGACGACCGACGTAAGGCTTTCACAGTCGGTAAATGCCTTCAGACCGATGGTCTTTACATTGGCACCGATCGTAACACTTTGCAATGCACGGCAATAACCGAATGCATAGTCGGGAAGCGCGGTCACAGTAGAAGGAATTGTCACCGACAGCAGCTTGGTGCAGGTTTGGAAAGCACTGGGGGCGATGGTCGTCACACCCTCGGGGATCGTGACACTGACCATTGCTTTACTGTTGTAAAATGCCTTTTTTCCGATCTCCTTAACATGCTCACCGATGACAAAGCTTGTAATCCGCGAGTTGCCCGCAAGTGCCGAGGGTGCAATTTCGGTAACGGGCTTTCCGCGATATACGCTTTCCATCACCACGTCACCCGTCGCAGTTCCAATGCCCACGAGCTGATATTCCTGATTGTTATTGATCAATTTATAACGCAAGCCCGTCTCGTATTCGCGCGTAAAGGGATATTCGGTAAATTCCGAATCCTTTGTATTTTCGCCATCGCCGTTTGCCTTGATGCGAATCACGTACTCCCCTGCCTCCAAATTTTCCAGAGAATATGAGGTGGAGCGTGTGACGACCTCCTCGGTACCGATCACAATGGTGTATCCCGAAGCCCCACGGCTCTGATCCCACGAAAGGATCTGCTTTGCCATGTCGAACTTAAAGTTCTTGGGGGCATCCAATTCGGTAGCGCAGGATGACATCAGCACAAGGCACAGCACGAACAAAACGACCGTGCTTATGAATAAACAAAACCTTTTCATTATAGTCTCCTTGGACCTGATAAGTTTCATATGTGTTTGCTTTGACTTGCACCGTGCCCCCGCAAACAAGGGGGCACGGTTATTTTGTCGTTATTTACCCATGCTCTTTTTCGTTTTATAATCACGCACGATCTCATGCGGCCACTTGAACTTGAACTTGCGTGCTGCAATATCCAACAGGAATGCGCAGATCGCAATGATCATAAATACGATACGGGGGTCGATGACGCGGTGTAGGAATTTAACCACGTTTTCAAATACCTGCAGGGGGTCGGTGATCACGGTACCCTCGCCGCTCTCGGCAAGCCCTGCCATGGATTCAACACCGTCATCGGGATTGACAAAGACGTTGTACTCCTGCGAGTAGGAGAACGCCTTGTAGGTTTTTGCCTCTGCAAGCACGTTGCCTGCGGCATCCTTCTTTTGTACCACGATCTCGTGGATACCGGGCTCCTTGATGACAACCGAAAGTCTGGAGAAGCCGTCGGTAGCAGAGGGCGTCAGTGTCTGCGTGATTGCGCTTCCGTCAGCGGCAGTACCGTTTACGGTCACAACGATCGACTGCTCCTCTCCTACGTCGGCAAAGATACTCAATCGGTTGTAGTAGTTTTCTTCCTTCAAGGAAAGAGAAATTTCATTGGGCTTGATGTTTGCCACGGGGAACAATCCCGTAACGATATTATCCAACAGCATCTGACCCGTGGAAGAATTGACAAATTCGGAGGACCATGTGCCGTTGAGGTCACACATAAAGCTTCCGACCATGCCCGCTCCAAACTTCCACTGTGCGTAGATCGGAACGTACTTGCCCATCAAAACCACCTCAGCGCCCTGCTTTGCACGGGTTCCGTAGAAGCCGTCAAGTGTGGGGATATCCTTTTGGTTGATGTTTGCAACAATCGAACCAAAGGAAGAAATGGTGGGCTGGAAGGTCTCGTAGTTAACGTCCTTGATCTCGGGAAGCTCCAGCTCCGCTCTCATCTCGGAAGGCACGCGGTCGATCTCATCATTGGTAAAGTTGTGGTAGTTCTCCTCAGAGCAACCCGCAGCCTCCAGCAGCTGTACCATCTCATCACGTGCCGAGCAGTTGATGCCAATGTAGGACATCGTAATGCCAAGACGCTCGATCTGTCTTGCAGCAGCCAGATAATCGGCGTCATCGTCACCGGGCTCACCGTCCGATACCAGAATGATGTGACGCTTTTCTACGTTACAAGCGGTCAGCGCACGCGCCGCACGGTCCAAAGCACCCGTATAAACGGTTCCGCCGCCAACCTCGATCTCATCGATTGCAGAAAGGATCTTTTCTCTCTGCGTACGGGGTGTCAGCTCGATCTCCTCGCTGTACGTCTCCTCCAGCGTCATGATACCCACCCAGTCACGCTCGGTCAATGCGTCCAAGCACGCGGCGGCACCCTGCTTTGCGGCGTACAGAGGAGTTTCCTCCTCGGGAACGTTCTCATTCCACATCGAACCGGAGCGGTCAATGATGATCATCACTGCCACGGGAGGCGTATAATTGATAACCTCGACGGGAAGCATTTGCTGATAGAGCGTTCCGTACATATCGTCACGGGTATACGCATTTGCAATGGGATCCTCGGGTGTTGAGTCCTCGGTGCTTCCGCACACGGTGAACAGACCGCCGCCGATCTCGTAAACGTAATCGTACAGGATCTGATCAAAGCCCTCGGGCAGATCACTGTTTGCAACGTTGACCATGATCACCTCGTCGTATGCACGAAGCTCGTCCAAGGTCTTGGGCATTTTGTCAACGTCACCTGAGGAGACAACGGTAATATTATACTCGTCTCCCAGCATATTCTTAACGCTCTCGGATTCATCGGCGATCGTTTCAATAATCAGCACGTCGTCAAAGATCTCAAGATACATATAAGAATTATAATTGTTGTTCTTTGCCAGCGTATCGCCGTCTGCCGTCAGCTCCAAGGAGAGTGAGTGCAAGCCGGGAATGCTGAAGCTGGTCTCGATCTCCACAGTCTGCAGACCGCTGATCAGCTCTACAACGTTCTTGCTCTGCTCGGTTGCGTTGTCCGAAAGTGAAAGCACTGCGTCACCAACGTAGTTGCTTTCCAATTACACCGTGAGCTTGAACTTTTCACCGACACGAATGTTACGGTCGGGCGTTTCGATCGAGACGATACGTACCTCGTCTCCCGTTTCCTCGGGGAAGGAAACGGTGTCTACCTTAATCTGCTGTGCCGCAATGGACTTGATCACGTCCTTGGCACGGTTATCGGTCTCCACACCGTCGGAAAGCAGCACGATACGGGCGCTTTCGGGGTTTTTGAACAGTGTGCTTGCATACGTCAGCGCCGATGCAATATCGGTAGCCGAGGTGTCGGGGCTGGGGGCACGCAAATACTCTGTATAAAGCCCTTCGGTTTGGTTGGTCAGCTCGGCGGCGTACACCTGGTCAAAGCCAAAGGTCACGATACCGATCTTGAACATGGAGTCCGAGGAATTGATTACGGTTTGAATAAACTCGTCCTTTTTCTGCGCGGAGGCTTGGCTTGAGGAGTCGGATACGTCCACAAGCAAGATGACTTCGTTTTCGGTATTGGGGACGTCGTATTCAATGGTGATACCGGAAAGAACCGAGATACTCAAAGCCATAATGAGCAAATGTAGCACAATCGAAACAATACGGTTTCTGGTACGGCGGTATTTTTTTGCCAGGCGGAAGTACGGCCAAAGCGTAAATACAACCGCGGGAATCAACAGCCAAAGAAACCACGAATTCGAAAAATTAATACTAAAGTTTGTCATCGTTTCTTATATCCTATTTAAAATTGTTCACGCGATTGCAGCCACCATTCCATGAATAGCAGGCAAACCAGCGCAAGTGCGAAGTAGAATACGAGGTCCAGATCCGGTACCTCCTCCTGCGGAGGATAGTAGGGATTTTGAAGCTCATCAAATACTGCTTCCGAGTTGCTTTCGGCAACGGGAATACGAACATAGAAATTCTCAACAATATCCGAGCCGGAAATCGGAACCTGCAGCAACGTATAAGTTCCGGGCAGCGTAAAGGTCATGCTTTGAGGGAAGCTCTCGATCGATTGATTAAGATTGGGACCCGATACCGAAAGCAAGGGCGCTCTCGCATTCAGATCCACGGTATCGTTCACCTCATAAACGTAGCTACCGATGGTTTCCGGGAAGTAATGGTTGATCAGGTTATAAAAGAATACGGGGAATTCCGTGGTCAGAGCAAAATTGGAGTAATTCAAGTTGAGTCCCATGATCACGATCTTCTCGTTCTCCTCGTTCTTAGCAAGCACTACGGGATCTCCGTTACAGCTCATCAAGGGCGTGTATCCGTCGTATACGGGAATGTTTGCCCATCTTGTAACAGTAATATTTTCGGCATTGACATTTTGCATCAAGGGAGACGCTTCTTCATTTGCCAAAGCCATTTGCTCATGAGAAGCGTACCAATTGGAAAGCGTAAAGTCGGCTCCCGCAGGCACCATATTGGGCGTTGCAAGAATGACCAGACCGTCGGTGGGCAGCGTTGCGGGCATGAAGTGCTCAAAGATGTAAATATCGTAGCCCTCCATAGCGTATTCCTTGCCCTGCCCCATCTCGATCATCTCAAAATTATCCTGAATTTCGTCAATATCGAAATCCCAATAGCCGCGCAAAGCCTCTCTCAGTCCCATCAGCACACCGCTGTAAAAGTTGTTAGGAACAGCACTGTAATACTGCACCTTCAGGGGCTGCTTGACACCGCCGTAAAGATAGAAGCTGTTGTCATCCGCAAAATTGTCTGCCTCATTGATGTACGCGTGTACGTAGTCGTAGGAATACACACCGTTCTCAATCAAGCCCGACTCCACGTCAAACACAACCGTGGTCTTTTCATTGTTGACACACTCTGCGTTGGTGGAAAGCTCGTATTGCTCCAAGGCGATATTTACGCCGTTGATGTCAAGGTACAATTCAATGCTCGCGTCACGGTTGTAGCAAGCAACGTCCACCTCAAAACGGTAGTAGTTTTCTACGTCAACCGCACGCACGTCCAAAATTGCAGCATTCCACTCGCCAACGTCCGAAACGTCAACCACCTTCACCTTGCCCGGATTGATATAGGAGGCTCCCGTATAAAACAGGATCTCGGTTTCGGGATTATCCAAAAGGATCTCCTCTGCCAATCCGATCGCACCCTCCACGTCGGGAGAGCCATAGGTGCAGGCAAAGCTTTCTGCGGCAACCAGCGCATCCAAACGATCCAGCATCTCGCCGCGATACTCTGCTCCCGCACGCTGAACCACGTACGAAGCCTCGGTTCCCGCAAGAATGACCGTCAGTGCGCCATCATTCTGAACCGCCTCGTCAACCAGCTTACGCACCTCGGAAACGGCACGCTCAAAGCGCGTGACTCCGTCGATCTCGGTACGCATGCTTGCCGATGCGTCAATGATTGCAACCTTTTCATTGTATTCGTCCCGATCCTCTCCCGCAATAAAGGGCTGTGCCAAAATGCAGGCACAGGCCGTGATTGCGAGAACCTGACAAAGAAACACCAGAATGTTTCTCAATTGGCTGATCGGAACCTTCTTTTTCTTGTATTTTAAGCTAAGCTTCCAGACAAAGGTACTGGAAATAAATTTTTGCTGGTAATTGGGCTTGATGATGTAGATGATGATCAGAATGATCAGACCGATCAAGCCCAAAAAACCCAAAGGAGTAAGCCAACTCATGCCATGATCCCTACCTTAAGTAATTCTTTAAAGAGCACCCTTTCGATGGGTTGATCGGTACTGATGGAAACAAAATCAGCGTTGCGGGACGTGCAGAACTGCTTGATGCCATCTACAAAATCCTTCATGGCTTCCTCATAAGCGATCTGAGAGCTACGCGTGATCTTGATCTTCATGTTCTTGGTATCGGAAATATCCGCAGACTCCGAGTCGATCAGATTGACGCGTCCTTGATACAGAGGATCGATCTCCTCGGGCGTCATGATCTGCACCAAAAGAACCTGTCTCTTTTTGTAGCAGAGATAATCCACCGCCTTTTTCCAGTCAAAATCCGAGAAAAAGTCGGAGATGATCACCGTCAAGCCGTCGTTGTTACCCGGATTGGGACAACCCGTTACTGCGGCGGAAAGATCAGCTTCCCCATCAAAGGTGAGGGTCTCAAGCTCACTGATTGCCTTGAAAAAGGCGCGTTTTCCGACGATGGTTCCGTACGGATCCTCTGCCTTATCCCCCTTGATCAGCTTGTAGGAGACCTTATCCATATTATGAACCGAAAGATACCCCAATGCAGCGGCTACACCAATGGCATAGGACGCCTTAGGGTCATTATCCTTTCCCATCGAGGCAGAGCAATCCAAAAAGATCTGGGTGTGCATCTGCCGCTCATCCGTGAAAAGCTTTAAGAAAAACTTTTCAAAACGGCTATACAGATTCCAGTCGATACGACGGATATCGTCGCCCAACTCATACTCGCGGTAATCGGCAAACTCCACCGTTTGACCGTATGTACGCACAAGATGCTTTCCGCCAAAAAAGCCCGCAAGATTGGCGCGCAATTCCAAGGAAAGCGTTTCTAAACGACTGAAAAATTCATCGTTTAAAACCGAAGTTCTCATCGATTATTTTCTCCCAAAAACGCCGTGCTTTTTCGCCTTTGCTCCGTCAGGTGCGGGCTGCCCTGCCTTTACGGTCTCTGCGGCAGCAGCCTTTGCCTTTTCGTCTGCAATATTATTTTTTGCCATGACCTCGTCAATGATCATCTGAACGATCTGATCGGGAGATACGCGCTCTGCGATCGCCTCAAAGGTCAGCTTGATACGGTGACGGAGGACGGGGAATGCCAGCTTGTTGATGTCGCTGTAGGAAACGTTATATCTGCCGTTCATCAGGGCACTTACCTTACCTGCGGAGATCATAGCCTGACCTGCACGGGGGGATGCGCCGAGACGAATGTACTTCTTAGCAGCCTCGGAAGCATACTCACTGTCGGGGTGCGTTGCAGAGCAAAGCATCATAGCGTACTTCATAACATCGGTTGCAACGGGAATCGCATTTGCGGTTCTTCTCATCTCCAGCAGCTCATCGCCGTTACAAGCGGCATCTGCAACCTCTGCCATGGTCTTTTGCGTCATGTTGACGATGTCCATCAGCTCGTCAAGAGAGGGGTTCTTCACCATGATCTTGAACATGAAACGGTCCATCTGTGCCTCAGGCAGCGGGTAGGTACCGTCCTGCTCGACGGGGTTCTGGGTTGCAAGCACGAAGAAGGGCTCCTCCAGCTTACGGGAAACACCCATAACAGTAACGGTATGCTCCTGCATTGCCTCCAGAAGCGCAGACTGCGTCTTAGGAGTTGCACGGTTGATCTCGTCCGCCAAAATGATGTTGGAGAACACGGGGCCGGGCTGGAATTGGAAGGTGGAGTTGCCGTCGTCGTCCTTGACGATGATGTTGGTACCCGTAACGTCGGCGGGCATCAGGTCGGGAGTAAACTGAATACGGGAGAAAGGAAGGTTGAATACACGTCCCAAGGATCTGACAAGACGGGTCTTGCCGACGCCGGGAACACCCTCCAAAAGTACGTTACCGCCTGCGATCATAGCAATGACGGTTCCCTCAACGACGTCCTTCTGACCGATGACGTCACGGCTGATCTGCTCAAAAATATTTTTACATTTTTCGCTGAACTTTTGAATGTTTTGTTCTGTAACCATGAGTTTATGCCTCTATTCCTTTTGATGAATTTTTATTTTT